>JAZGFW010000047.1:0-10305 GCA_036479895.1 Cocleimonas sp.
TTGATGAAGCTAGCTTTATGGATTACATGGCCTTTATGATCTATAACGGCAACCTAGATTGGATTGGCGGCAATATGCGTACTTGGAAAGAGAAAAAAGCAGGTGCTAAATGGCGCTGGATGGCAGACGATATTGACTGGGGATTCCTCTCTCAAATTGACTTTGCCGGTCAAGGAACAGCTTTAAACTCAAACCAGTTTGATAACCTTAAAAACTCAGACTCAACTACAAACATGGTGTTGCTATTTAACGGTTTAATGAAAAATAACACCTTTAGAGGCAAGTTTAAAACTCGCTTTAATACACTGCTGAACACCGTCTTTACGCCTAGCTTTATGCTACCCATTGTTAATAGTATTAACGATGAGCGTAAAGACTATATGCACCTAGAAAAGTTTGCAGGTATGCCAGCTGGTGACTATGTCGCTTCATACAATGACTATATCGAAAATGATATTCGCCGCTTTGTAAGAGCACGTACTAACCTTGTTAAGCAACAACTTCGTATAGCTATTCCTTAACTGTTGATAAAACAGAGTAATGAAAAGCCCTATGCACTCGTTGCAAAGGGCTTTTTGCTATCACAAAACAAAACAAAACAAAACAAAACAAAACAAAACAAATTTAACCCCCATCTATCTGCACATATCAACCCTTTATCAGTATCACTCAATACAATAATCCCCACATCTTTTATTATTAACAACATTAATACCAATCAAGGATGCTCAAATAATGCAACGTAAAGAATATTCAATTCATGTACTACTGATTACAGCCCTACTCTCACTTACCGCTTGTGGTGGTAATAGCGAAAATGAAGCTGTAAACGAAAACAACAATCACCCAGAGTTTTCTTGGGCAAAAGTTGCTGTATCAAATAACTTCTCTCCTTCTGGGGATATTTCTGACACTACGCCAACCTTTTCATGGAAGGCCGTTACTGGTGCAACCCTCTATAAATTTGGTCATGAAGATACCGAAACGGCGCTGCGCTGGCGCTCATATAGCGTAACACCAGAACAAGCAAACTGTGCTACCACATCAATCTGTTCTTACACACCCGACGATGTAACCTTTGCAGTAGGCGACAGTAAAGCTTGGTGGTTACGTACCTATGCTCCGAACACTTCGACTTCGAACGACTGGTCAGCTCCTTATGTTTTTAGAATTATTGGTAACAACCCGCCAACTACACCATCACCAAGCTCAGAGCCTATCAGCCCAAAAGGCTTAATTCCCGATTCAAACCCAACATTCACATGGACACCAGGAAACGGTGCAACAGACTATCAATTTGGATTTGAAAATCAAGATGGTACAGACTGGAAACGTTATACAGTCACAGCTGATAGAGTAAACTGTCAAAGCACACAATGTTCTTTTCAAGCTGTTAATGTTAATGTTAATGAAGAAAGATTCAACTTTAAAAAAGGTGATAAAAAAACATGGTGGGTTCGCTCTAAAATAAATAATATCTGGAGCAACTGGAGTAATGGATCTGATTTTACTATTGGTGTTGTATCACCTCCTACTGATGAACGCCCTTTTATCCTTAAAATAGATACGCGCATAGATGGGGTCAAAAGTTTCATGATCCATAAACAAGATGCCACGGGAGGATTTAACTATGACTTTAACTATAATGTTGACTGTAATAGTGATGGTATTTTTGAGGCAACCCAACAAAAGGATAGTTATAGGTGTGATTACAACTCTGATGGAGTCTATGACATTTCAATTTCAGGAACATACCCCCATATTGGAACTGCAATTCATACTCAAGGCAGAGTTTTAGATGAAAATAATCCAACACGAATTGTAGAGATAAAACAATGGGGTACACAAAAATGGCAATCGCTAGACAATGCTTTTTATAATGCAACTAACATGAAGATAACCGCAACAGACAAGCCTGACCTTAGTCAGACAACCTCTATGTCTGGAATGTTTTCAAAAACAGATGTTTTTAATGCTGAGATAAGTGACTGGGATGTGAGTAACGTAACAGACTTTAGTAATATGTTTAAGGATGCTAAAGCGTTTAATCAAGATATTAGCAACTGGACAATTAGACCTGATGCTAAGCTTGATGGCATGTTTGAAGGCTCTGCTTATACTCACCCACATCCTGGGACATCTCTCGATACAGAAGCGCCAACAACTCCAAGCAATTTACGTTTAGAAGAAATAACTACCACGAATCCTACAAACTTTTTTCTAAAATGGGACCTTTCAACAGACAATGTTGGTGTTACTCATTATGAAGTCTATAAAGATAGTATTTACTTATACAAAACTAATGGCGTGGTTCAAGGAGCTTTAGATAAAGGTAATCATACCTATGAAGTTGTTGCCTTTGATGCTGCAGGTAATGAGTCTGACTGGGCTAGCATAGCTGTTAATATTCCATAGCAGAGAAAAATATAATTAACTCTAAAAAAAGGTCATGCTTTAGCATGACCTTTTTAATTGTATGGAATGAAATTAAGTTACTTAATCCGATACTCAGCCGAACGCGCATGTGCCGTCAAACCTTCACCATGCGCCAGCGTTGAAGCAATCTTGCCAAGATCTGATGCACCATCGTGCGAACAACCAATTAACGACGAGCGTTTTTGAAAATCATAAACGCCCAACGGTGATGAGAAGCGAGCAGTCCTTGATGTGGGCAATACGTGATTTGGCCCTGCGCAATAATCACCTAAAGCTTCTGCGGTGTAACGCCCCATAAAGATAGCGCCTGCGTGGCGAATTTGCTTGGCTAATTCTTCGGCATTTTCTACTGACAACTCTAAATGCTCTGGCGCGATATAGTTAGCGATTTTAACGGCATCATCCATATCTTTAGCCAAGATGAACGCGCCTCTGTCTTGAAGTGAAGCTTGTATGATTTCTGCACGAGGCATTTCTTTGATGAGCTTATCCATACTTTGTTGTACAGCTTCTAAAAAATCAGCATCAGGCGACACTAAAATTGATTGCGCATCTTCATCATGTTCAGCTTGTGAGAATAAATCCATCGCAATCCAATCAGGGTCGGTCTTGCCATCACACACCACTAAAATCTCAGATGGCCCCGCAATCATATCGATACCGACTGTGCCAAATACCATGCGCTTTGCGGTTGCCACATAAATATTGCCTGGCCCCACGATTTTATCAACCTGTGGAATAGTTTCTGTACCATAGGCAAGCGCAGCTACAGCTTGCGCACCACCGATAGAAAATACACGATCAACCCCTGCAATTACGGCAGCGGCAAACACTAGCTCATTCACCTCACCAGCAGGGGTTGGCACAACCATAATTAACTCTGGTACGCCTGCAACTTTGGCTGGGATGGCATTCATTAAAACGGATGACGGATAAGCAGCTTTTCCACCCGGCACATATAAACCAGCACGATCTAAAGGCGTAACCTGCTGACCTAATACTGTGCCATCGGCTTCTGTGTAGCTCCAAGAGTCCATTTTTTGGTGTTCGGCATAGCTTTTGACGCGTGCGGCGGCGGTTTCTAATGCTGTTTTTTGCTCTGGTGTGATGCTATCTAATGCTTGTTGTAATCGCTCGGGAGATATTTCTAACTCGCTCATTGCGCCTACATTCATGTTATCGAATTTATTGGTATATTCAATAACGGCCAGATCACCACGTGCTTTTACATCTTGCAAGATACCGTTAACGGTATCAAACACGCCTTGGTCAGATACGCTGTCCCAAGCTAATAAAGCATCTAATTTTGACCAGAAATCAGTATCACTGGTTTTTAAATTTTGTATTTTCATAAGCTTAACCCGTTCTAACTCAGCTCACGGCGAGTTTGCACCGCTGTGGCTAATTCACGTAATACTTTTTCGGTATCATCCCAACCAATACAAGCATCGGTGATACTTTGGCCGTAGGTTAGATCTTCAACTTTCACGTCACCTTCGCCATTTTGATTACCTTCAACAAGGTGACTTTCAATCATTACGCCGCTAATTTCTTTAACACCGCTAGCAATTTGCCCCGCAATATTAGACGCTACCTTGGGCTGGTTTCTAAAGTCTTTATTACTATTCGCATGACTAAAGTCAACCATTAGCGTTGCCGGCAAACCAGCATCATTTAACTGTTGAATCGCTTCATTAACACTCACTTCATCATAATTTGGACGACGACCACCGCGTAAGATAATATGACAGTCATCATTACCTTTGGTAGTAAAAATAGCGGAATGACCTTCTTTGGTCACCGATAAAAAGTGATGTGAATGGGTGGCTGATTTAATCGCATTAATCGCAATATCAAGATTGCCGTAAGTGCCATTTTTAAAACCAATCGGACATGAAATACCCGATGCTAGCTCACGATGTGCTTGTGACTCAGTGGTGCGTGCGCCAATTGCACCCCATGATATTAAGTCGGCAATATATTGTGGCGAGATTAGATCTAAATACTCGGTTGCCGTTGGCATACCCTGCTCTGCAAGCTGGAGTAATAAATCTCTAGCAACACGTAAACCTTCATTAATATTAAACTTGCCTGAAATATCAGGGTCATTTATTAACCCTTTCCAGCCGATGCTGGTGCGTGGTTTTTCAAAATAAACACGCATGACAATATGCAGTTGCCCACCTAATTCTTCACGTAAATCAGCCAGCTTTTCGGCATATTCAAGCGCAGCTTTGGTATCATGTATTGAGCAAGGCCCAACGACCACAATCAAGCGATCATCTTCACCATGTAATATTTTATGGCTTGCTTGTCTTGCGTCACACACCGTTTTTGATGCCTTATCCGTGATGGGATAGTCTTTAAATAAAGTGGCAGGTGAGTGAACTTCTTCAACATCCATTATGCGTAGGTCATCTGTTTTGGGTGAGCTATTCGATTTATTGCTTGATTGATTCATAACTTACGACTTCTTTTCTACAGCATCTTTAAGCTGACTGATAAGCAACGTTAGTTTCTCGTGCTTGGTTTTCATGGATGCAGCATTAACCACAATACGCGAGCTAATATCTGCCATATGCTCTAAAGGCACTAAGCCGTTAGCTTTAAGCGTATTGCCTGTATCAACCACATCAACAATAATATCAGCCAGCCCAACGATAGGTGCAAGTTCCATTGAACCGTAAAGCTTAATAATTTCAATCTGTCTGCCTTGCTTAGCAAAATAATTGCGTGTGCAGTTTATAAATTTTGTAGCTACTTTTAGCTGACCTTCAGGTAGTGGCTTATCATAACCTGCTGTCATTAATTTACATTGAGCTATTTTTAAATCAAGCATTTCGTACAGCCCTTCACCGCCATGCTCCATCAACACATCTTTACCCGTCACACCTAAATCTGCCGCGCCATACTGCACATAAACAGGCACATCAGTCGCACGAATTATCACAAGTTTTATATTCTCATGATTGGTATCAAGGATCAGTTTTCGGCTGGTTTCTGGATCATCCAACGCCTCAATACCTGCCGCTTTTAATAACGGCATGGTTTCTTTAAATATGCGCCCTTTTGAGAGGGCTATGGTGAGTGTATCTTTCATCTATTTCTACTTTTTTAACGCTTTATTAATTAAATTAAAAGTGGCTGTCTTAGGTAACAATACGTGAGATTTTTGCACCTACACCGGTTAATTTATCTTCAATTTTTTCATAACCACGATCAGTGTGATAAATGCGGTCAACGATTGTGATGCCTTTTGCTGCCAAACCCGCCAATATCAAACAAGCCGAAGCACGTAAATCGGTTGCCATTACCGGTGCACCACGTAAAGACGGCATACCCGCAACAATCGCAGTATTACCCTCAAGACGAATATTGGCACCCATTCGCATTAGCTCGGCAACGTGCATCATGCGGTTTTCAAAAATGGTTTCGACCACTACTCCAATCCCTTCTGACACACAGTTCATCGCCATAAACTGTGCCTGCATATCGGTGGGGAATGCAGGATGTGGCTCGGTGCGAATATCAACCGCTTTAAGCTTTCTGCCACGCATATCGAGCTCGATCCAGTCTTTACCCGTTTCAACGCTTGCGCCTGCTTCTTCAAACTTACCAATCACAGCATGTAAATCATCAGGTGCTGCATTTAAACATTTAATGCGTCCACCCGTAATTGCAGCTGCGGCAAGATAAGTGCCCGTTTCAATACGATCTGGTAGCACCGAATAATCAACACCTTTTAACGACTTTACACCTTCAATAATAATCGTATTTGTTCCTGCCCCTTTGATCTTTGCACCCATTTCAATTAAGCAATTTGCAAGATCAACGACTTCAGGCTCACGTGCTGCATTTTCTAATACTGTTGTACCTTTAGCTAACACCGCCGCCATCAGTAGGTTTTCAGTACCCGTAACTGTGACAGCCTCCATAACAATAGTAGCGCCTTTCAGCTGATCACACTTTGCCCGAATAAATCCTTCATCAACGGTAATCTCAACACCCATAGCTTCAAGACCTGTAAGGTGAATATTGACAGGACGACTACCGATTGCGCAACCACCAGGAAGAGACACTTCAGCATAACCGTATCTAGCAACCAGTGGGCCAAGCACTAAAATTGAAGCACGCATAGTTCTAACTAACTCATACGGTGCTATTTGGTTTTTAATGGTTGAAGTATCACTAGTAATATTATTATTTTTGTCAATCTTTACGCTAACACCCATACCTTCAAGAAGCTTGGCAAGGGTAGCAACATCTTTTAAACGAGGCACATTGCGGATAGTCATTTTCCCTTCAGCTAACAAAGTCGCTGCCTGCAGAGGCAGTACCGCATTTTTTGCCCCTGAAATTACAACATCACCATCAAGTGGAGTTCCGCCTTCTATTTGAAAAATCTGCATTAGTTGTGTCCCTGTGAAGCCCGCAAAATAAAAAAGAAGCAATAATAACGAAAAAGCGGTTTAGATGGTATCTAAGCGACTGAAATAAATGCTATTAAAGCAACTTAGTCAGTACTTAAATACTTTAAACGTGCAAATACATGCAACTTTTTATAGAATATTAGGACATACAACTTATAATTATTCTAATCAATTACATGGCTAAACACTTTAAAAAAAGTTTTATTACGCTCTTCACTACTTTAGTACTGGTCTTATCAGTAGATGCTGAGCTTCTTCCCGTTGATTTAAAAGCCAATGGGAAATACATTCGTACCCTTTATTTACAGCTGATGAAAAAGCCTTTTGTGGCGAATAGAAAAAAGAAGGCACTCATTATTGGCGATAGTCATGCGCAAGATTTTTTAAATGGGGTTTATGAGAATGGCTATTTAAGCCAATATCAAATAAGTACGCGTTATATTCCAACGCGTTGTCAGATCTATTTAGGGCATGAATATGCAAAGCACTTATTACCAAAAGACAAAGTTCTGTGCGCTAAATCAGATAGTTTATTACAAGCACAAAAACAAATAGCTGAAGCCGATCTTGTGATTCTCTCATCAAAATGGCGAGGATGGGCTGCAAAAGCTCTACCGCAAACTATCAAAAATCTTAAGCTTTCCTCTAAGCAAAAGTTAATTGTTATTGGCACTAAAAGCTTTGGTAGATACCTACCAAATCAATATACACACTTGTCAAAAAACGCACTTTTAAGTTTACGCTCTCACGTTGATAAAGACCAAAACAGCATTAACAGTGTAATGACAGCGACACTCAGTAAGAACATTTTTGTAAACGTACATCAAATAGTCTGTGGAACATCAAATACTTGCCCTATTTTTACCGACAAGCTACAACCCATTTCAATTGATGGAGGACACTTAACCAAAGATGGCGCGCGTTATGTGGGTAAAAAACTTTTCAAACACGCGCTTTTGGCTTCTATTAAGTAACGCGTGTGTGATTTAGTACGCTTATTTAAATGACCCTGATGTTAATTTACAGTAAATGTATTTACGCCATAAAGGTTAAACAATAAATTCCCCGCGCTATCTTTTACGCCATATTCATTTTTTGAAGCTTGCCACTTTCTTTGAGGATCACTCGTATCTCTGGCGATAACTTTTACAAAATACTGACCACTTCCATGATGCCAGCTCATCCTATATTTGTTGCTAGTTATACCCGTTATCTCCTCTAAAATATCTCCAGAGTTAAAGTCTTTTGCTTTTGAAATAATCAGATCATACGTTATAGCGTTGCCATGCAAACTGACGGCTTCATTCCATCGCATTGAAAACTCACCGCCAGATACCTTGGCGGTGTACATATAAAATGTCATGGGGCTATCAAAGTATTTCAAAAACTTATTGTAATTTGTCGCAACACTTTCAGCTAAGCCATAAAGATTTTTACGGTAAGCTGAAATTCTTGCTGACTGGCTTGACTGCCAATAAATATCCCACTGATCATCTGTACTACTTGTAACAATATGGGCAATAGCTGACTCATAACCACTTAGTTTTGCACGGATATTACTGTCTCTAAAAGCACCCTGTCGTAGATCTTTCACCCTTTGTTTTAAAGCCTGAACATTGGATGAAATTTCCAAGAAACGTGTATGTAAATCATTACCCCAACGGAATGCATGCGTGTACCAATAAGGCGGGTAATCAGCATTAGGGGCAGGATAAGTAAAATCATAATCCCAAGGGACAAAATAGAATTTTCGGGTATCTTTGGGGTTATACAGATAAAAATTATGTGCAACAGTATCTGTATTGGCCGTTAGTATATTGACTGCCAACCAAGTTATATAATTATTTCTATCAAGGTAAGTGCCTAGCACATCGCTATTAAAATCATTTGAAGTGTCGTGTATCGCTTCCATAAAGTTAATAAACTCACGGTGATCTTTGCCGCTTTTAATTTCCAGCTTTTTATCAAAGGCTTTCTCATTAACAGGTTTACCGTTTTTATCTAGCCAAAATGCTTCTTGGGTCTCACTATCCCAACTGAAATCGAAGTAGGCAGCTTTGTAAATATTAGACCCTTTTTTCCAACCTCGGCGTTCCAAGTATTCTTTACCAAAGTATTCTACTTGCAGATATAGCCCCATATCCGTTTCTTTATGGCTTGAGAGCCTTGAATAGTTAGGACTTCTCTCAAAACTAAAGCTTCCCTTATCTTCAACTTTTAATCGTACATAACGAGAACGCATGCTAGGAAAATGTTCAATTTCTGCGAATAAGTCATAGCTCAATTTGTGTCTTGCTCGAGTAAAATCATCAAAGGTTTTTAATAGTTGAATTCGCCTCTCACCTTCCCAGTAAACTTTTTTCCCTGAGCTATTTTTAGAAAGTTTTACGCGAAAAGATTTCATTGGGTTATAACGACCATGCCCACCACGCTGACGAAAAGTTGCATCCATTGATAAACCATTTTCGGTAGAAAAATTAACCTTAACTTCCGGTTTAAAATCATCTTTCCAATTAAGGTCATTTAATACTTGCCCAAAAGTACAACCATCGTATTTATCATCACTACAAGTACCACTGCCCTCATAAATATGTACGTACATTTCCAAAACATTATCTGCTGTATCATAAATCCCTACAGGTTCATCAATACCTGTATGTCCAGTCTTCTCTGTTTTAATACTTAGTTTATTACTTTTTAGTGATTCATTTTGTGCTGCATCAAGCGCAGTAACGGTATAGTCATAGTTTGTATTGGTAACAACATTCGTATCTTTAAATTCAGTTTTTGTAACATTTGAGATGTACTTATTGTTTCTATAAATATTATATGCAATGACTGCGGTATCATCAGATGATGCATTCCATTCAATATTTACAGAGTCAGATTTAGCCTTACCCTGTCGTAGTTTAGTAGGAACGGAAGGTGCTTGTGTATCAGTCGCACCTGTATTCCCCCCTGAGTTTGATCCTCCAGATAAACCAATAGTCGTATTTTTCTCTTTAGACCAGTCCCCCCAAGAGCCTTCAACATAGGGTTTTACCCACCATTTTATTTTCGTACCTTTGGTATAACCTAAATCTTTAGGGGTGAAGGAACATACCCCTGTTTGGCAATTAAATTTTTTGGCAGACTGGATATATGACTTCCATTCCGACCCGTCTTGCTTCTCTATGCCAAGTTCATATTGTGTCGCTCCGCTTATCGGAGCCCAGCTAAAGAGTGGTTTAGCTTTTGTTGGCTTTGTGCCATCGCTACTTTTATCCGAGCCATTGTCTCCACACGCAGAAAGTAAAAAAATAAAACTAACTAAGAGGAATTTTTTGCTAAGCAACATAGAGCTCTCTAATATTAAATGATTGTTATCAAAGTGGGCATGATATTTTATTATAGTAATACTTTCATTAGCTTGCCTATAACTTATACAGATATTTAAGAG
>JAZGFW010000048.1:0-16477 GCA_036479895.1 Cocleimonas sp.
GAAAGTGGTTACCTTTGGATGGGAAGCCCTGCTAAGAAAATCCGACCATTAACTAAAAAAGAAATTACGTACTTAAGCTACTCAGCAGAGCACTATGTTCGGCTTAAAGAACGTACTAAATCTTCATAGTTCACAAGTTTATTAATAGAGCTGCCCTTAAGGCTCTTCTTGGGCTGGTTTTGATAAAGCATCTGTAATAGCATCAATAATTTTTTGCGGATGAGCTTCTGCATGCAGCTCACAATGAAACACCCCACCACGGTACAAGAACATACTGGGCAAATGAAATACACCAAACTCATTAACTAAAGAACTGGCTCTATCAGCTTTAATTTCAAACACTGAAAAATTTATAAAGGCATCATTAAACTGTTGTTTTTCATGCACTAATAAGTCCCGTAAGTGATGACAGGATGCACAGTCTGGCCCTGTAAAAAAGATTAATGCTAGCCCTGATACTTCAACCATTGTTGGGTGCAAGTTAAATTCATCCAGCTCACGAATCATTATTTTTATTTAATACTTTCTCGTTAGTTTCACTCTTCTCAATACCGCTTTTATTTAGGCTAGATGTTTCATCGTTTTCAAGCGCATTGACTAAATTATCAGTGCTTTCATTAGTACTTTCATCGCTACCTTTTCGCCATAGCCTTAGCTTTCTCAATAACCAACCCCCAGGTAAATCGTTGCCTGCTAAAACAGATTCTAAAGAGTTTATATTTTTTACAACTCGCATCATGTGTTGACGCGCCTCAAATGTACCACACATTAAAAAACGGTCATTTTCTTTGATAATACGATTATCTTCTGGCAGTAAAACATTACCCTCCCCACGTTTTAAAAACAAAGGTAAAGCCGATATGAATTGTTGTTGTGCATCGCTTTCATTCAAGTGCTCACCGTGCAAAATATCTTCAACCAAAACTTGTTGTTTTTGAATCACTTTAAAAAGTGCGGGTGTTTCATATTGGTTTATATCTAACTCCCATAACTCTGGGACATCTTCATCCACGACCGCGACAATTCGACTCACCAACTGATTGGCTTTTTCATTTTTAAAACGTGACACAATGCGTAAAAAATCACCCAACATAGGCGTGCGAATAAAGGCAAAAATAGTATTTGATATGACATTGCCACGCTGCATGAGCATGTCTAAATGTGCAGCTTGAAAAAGGTGCGTATTATTGTCTTCATTTTGACGCGCTACACGAAAAGTCTTAGGGTTAAGCTCTTCGGCTGTCATTAAAATAGATAAATTATTGGCATCTACATCCGTGCCTGCAATGATACCTACGCTATCTTCTATACCTGCTTTCATTAAGGTGTTGGCTTCTGTGGGTCTGCCGACAACCGAGCCTGAGGGTAAGTCACGTATCTTACGGTTTGATTCGATTACCCGTAACGGTACACCTTCATCATCAAGGTGTTCATACAACGATCGTCCAAAACGCCCGAAACCACAAATAATCCACATGCCTTGCTTTGCTTGAGGTGGTTCACAAATCTTTTGTCCAGAGACACCGGTCATCCAATCATACAAACAATACAAACTGGGTGAACGTAAAGCCAATGCCAAACGTGAAGCAAATGTTTCGAAAGGATTGATTACTTCATTTGCACCGAAGGATAATATATTAGCTTCTGCTTCAGGTGTTTCTGCACGTGAGATTAAACGTAAATCAGGGTTCAATAATTGCGCCACAATAGCCACGGTGAGGTTGGCAGAATCATCATTGGCGAGCGTCACTATACCCTTACACCATGGATGTGTAATGCCAGCCATTTCTAGTATTTCAGATTGTGAACCATCAGCACATAAACCTAATGGAGGCATTTTGAAATCGTCGGCTTCTAAGTCATTGATACGTTCCTCATTAACATCAATGACGACGGAAAGAATATTCTCATTAGACAGGGAGTGTGTGAGCTGTGTACCTGTATCACCATAACCACAAATAATATAAAACGGTTCGCGAATATTCTTAACTCGCCTGATAAAACTGTTTTTTTGCATTTGCTGGCGAAACACGCTGTCTTGAAAAATACTTAATAGCATACCAATCCCGTATAGCCATGAGACAACGGTGGCGTACATGGTAATTAAAGCCCAATAACGTTGTGCGTCAGTAAACTCGAAAGGAATTTCACCAAAACCAATGGTGGTTGCCATAAAGCTAACAAAGTAAAAAGCATGGAAGAATGACATCTTCCATGGGTTGCCTTGGTCATCTATCCCAGGGATTAAAACAAAGCCCAAAATCGCAATAGCGTAAACCAGCACCAGAACGATTAACGGTGAACGTAATCGTCTAAATAAAATATAAAGTAGGTTTGACATGGTATAGTCAGCCAGCTGGCTACTACTAACGTCGCACCGTTATAGTTTCTGAAACCAGTAAAATAACAGAAATTATATTAGCCAATAACGCCCCGCCAGATAATGAAACAACTGTTGCCAATGAATCGCCACCCAGTGCCTCACCCACAACATGTTCAGTCATACCCCACACAATGGCAGCTGCTATTAACTGTAAATCAGCGACTAAACTGGTGGCTAAAAATACGGCGCCTAAGTGTGTACGATCACCCACTTTTAAAACAGTAGAAATAAAACTTACAACAATGGCGGCATAAAGCTCATAGATATTATGATGACTCGTTTCATCCATCCCGCCAATAAAAAACCCAAAATTAAGGGTAAGTGCAAGTACGATAAAAAATGCAAAAATAACTTTTTCTGAATTCATGATAATGACCTATGAAGAAATTAACTAACACTCAATTATGTTGAAGGTAAGGTTACGCCTTTTTGACCTTGGTATTTTCCGCCACGATCTTTGTAAGACGTTTCACAAACTTCATCTGACTCAAAAAATAGCATTTGTGCAATTCCTTCATTGGCGTATATTTTAGCAGGTAATGGTGTAGTATTTGAAAATTCCAAGGTCACATGCCCTTCCCACTCTGGCTCAAGCGGGGTGACATTCACAATAATGCCACAACGCGCATACGTTGATTTACCCAAACATATCGTCAAAACACTACGCGGAATTTTAAAATACTCAACCGTGCGCGCCAAAGCAAAGGAGTTTGGCGGAATAATACAAACATCTGATTGAATATCAACAAAGCTATCTTCATCAAAAGATTTAGGGTCAACTATGGCGGAATTGATATTGGTGAAAATTTTAAATTCATCCGCACAACGTACATCGTAACCGTAACTAGATGTACCGTATGAGACGATACGATTACCCTCCTCTTCTCGTATCTGACCCGCTTCAAACGGCTCAATCATATTCTGCTCGTGCGCCATGCGGCGGATCCATTTATCTGACTTAATACTCATATTTTTTTATTTCTACTAAAAATTTAATTTGCTCAAAAGCAAGAAAATAGCGCGCCATGTTTATAACCGTACACTCCACACAGCTGCTGGTAAGAAGCGGATAAGTTTAACGTAATGCCGTTTTACCTGCACGTTGAAAGGGGATATTAAACCAAGGTAGATGTACCGAACCATCTAAAGAATAATCGAGCTCTTTACTGCGCAACAAACCAGGAATCATATTAACCATATTGGTAAAGCTTAATGTAATCGGTACAGAAACTTTTTGTGCCTCACCTGATTTAATGGTGACTTTATGCTGTTTATCCCCTTGCGCTACTTTTACACCATTTAGGCTTAAGCCATAATCAAACCCCGCTAAAGGTATGGGAAAACTATTGGGGTTTTCTATATTTAAAATAATAGTAGCTGAACCACCACTTAAATTTAAACTACCCATTTCAAGTTTATGTACTTGTACTGTAGGTGGCTCAACCAAGCCTTTGATACCTGATGACGAGCAAGCACTTAAAAAGGATAAAACAAAGATGAATAAAATAAATTTTCTGTTAATCATAAATAGCCCCTAGTTATTGTATTTCTATGAGACCTTTGCACGAGCCAGTGGCGCAAGAAAAATATTTGTTATTTTTACTCGTCACCTGACTCGTGCAAAGGTCTCTCTATATTTTAACGCTGCTCCTAGTTTAAAACAAAAAACCTAATTTGCACAGGTATAGAAAATTTCTGATTTAATCGACAATTAACCAGGTGGCCAAGTTAATTCCCGGCCCGCCAGTAAATGTAAATGCACATGAAAAACAGTCTGCCCCGCACTCTCACCACAGTTCATTACGGTTCGATAACCTTTATCAGCAAAATCTTCCTGTATTGCTATTTTTTTAGCGCTTAGAAAAAGCTTCCCCATTATTTTTGTGTCTTGTTCTTCTACATCATTTATCATCGCGATATGTTGCTTAGGGATGATTAAATAATGATGAGGCGCAACGGCATTTATATCCTTAAAAGCAAAAACATCCTCATCTTCATAGACTTTTTCAGAAGGAATTTCACCTGCAATAATTTTGCAAAATAAACAGTCAGACATTAGTATTCCCTTAAATAAACAAAGATATAAAGATGTTGGGTGAGTCAGTATCGAAAGAGATTTCAGCTATTTTTATTCGTCACCTTACTCGTGCCAGTCTCTATAACAATAATACATCGAAATAAAAGATATTGGTAAGTATACTTATCTCGTAATAAGCAACATTTTGAAAGGATATAAAATGCAACTATCTGTAACCAGCAATGAGAAACGTACGATTAAAGCGTACCTACTAATAGCAATATTAGCCTTATTGCCGGTTAGTTTTTCAAATGCCGAAATAACACCCCGCATAACGACACCGCATTCAAATTGGTACGACTTAGAATCAAAACACTTCCACATCTTGCATGATAAGAATGATTTAGCTATTGCTCAACGTAGTCTACAAATCGCAGAAGCCACCTTCCAAAAACTCGGTCAATATTTTAAGCATACGCCAGAAGATAAAATCACCATTAGTTTGGTCAATTCCTTAGATATTACTAATGGTCTGGCAAATGTTTTGCCAACCGATACGGTATTTATTATTACAACGCCACCGACAGCTAACACCCTGCTAAATCGGTCAAACTGGTATGAAGGGGTTATTATTCATGAGTTAGTACATATTTTTCATTTAAATCAAACCACGGGAATACCAAAAAAATATAATCAAATCTTCAGTAAAACTTTCCTTACTTTACCCCACATTTGGCAACCCAACTGGCTCATTGAAGGTTTAGCTACCTATCTCGAAACCAGCTTTCTTAAAGATACACGCACTGCCTCGAGTTATTATGAAAACCTCATGGCGAATGAGGTCAGTAAAGGGGTTCGCTCTTTTGCTAGTATTAATGCAGGTAGTAGCCATTGGCCTTATAACAGCGATTACTTGTACGGCAGTTATTTCTTTCTCTTTTTAGAAGATAACTATGGTCACGATAGCGTTAGAAAAGTAGTCAAAAATTACAGCAATAATTTGATCCCGTATCGCATCATTAGTAATACCATTCCTGCCACTGGAAAACCCTTAACCACGCTTTGGATTGAATATCAGAGCTGGCTTAAAGAACGCTTTTCTCAATATCAAATTGCAAGAAAAAATAGCAGTGTCAATTACAAAAAAATAAGCTCATCAGGCTATACAGTTAACAGCCCTATTATCAGTAACGGCGTACTTTACTACATCGTAAATGATGGTTTAAAACACGCCAGATTGATTGAGCAACAAGCCAACGGTAGCAAACGAACATTAAGAAAACTGGGTGATTCGTCCTTGCTGGATTCACATCAACAGTCTGGTATCTTACTAAGTCAGTTGAGCTTTTGTTCATCCTCTCAGCTTTTTTCCGACTTATATGTTCTATCTCCTAAAACAAATCAACTGCAACGCATCACACAATGCGCGCGCTATTACAAAGCTTCGTGGTCATCTGATGGAGAAGAAATCGTAGCGCTAAAAAACAATGGCTCATATAACTCTGTCGAATTATTAAATAAGCAAGGCAAACATTTACGTACCTTAGTTTCAGGTAAAGTGGGGGATGATTTAAGTTGGTTATCGCTAGATTGGTCTCATGATAAACAGCATTTGTTAATTCTTAGAAAAATTGGTTCAAACTTTGCAATTCAAGAGTTTAACCTTGCCACACAGCAATGGACAACGCTGAAAAGTGATTCTGTAATTAAAAAATCAGCTCAATATAGTTCAAATAATCACGCTATTATCTATTCAGCTGAATCCAGTTCCACTACTAATAAAGCACAGTATTTTGAAATATTTAAGTTTAATTTAGCCAGTAGTAAAGAAACTAAACTGACTAATTATCAGGGTATTGCCTACCAACCAGTTATAAATGAAAAAAGCCAGCTCCTCTATTTCGTAGGGATAGCTCCTAAAGGCCCTGCGCTATATTCAATGAGTGCTGAGCAAGTAAAGAAAGTAAGCACTTCAGGACCTTCTCAAAGCGCCAATCGTAATACAAAATTATCATCAAAACCCAAATTAATCGGCATTGATATTTCAAGTAACCCCATCAAATCCACACTCAAACCTTATAACCCATTATCAACCCTAATCAAAACGAGCTTTACCCCTATCTACGTTAACACAGGCGCGCATAAAGAAATTGGCTTAGGTCTGACAGGTCAAGATACGCTTTCTAGACATCAATGGCGTGCTGGTCTTGCTTATGCGCCCGACTTAAAAACTACGACACATGAACTTAGTTACCTTTATGATAATTGGCTTGAGTTAAGCAGGAGTCGAAGCATTGATGAATTTGATTATAAAGATAAAGCACAAAATCAACTCAATAAATACCGTATTAACACTACCAATAAAATACGCGCTCAACATATTTTCAGTCGTCCGCTGAAGCAATTTAAAGTAGGTTTAAGTATCGCAAACCTTAACAAGCAGCGCTTAGCTAAACTAGATAACCAACACAGTAAAAAACTTAAAACTACAGAACATGGCATTGTTGGTATTGATTTCTCCTACAGTACCGCTAGCTTTTTTATTAATAAACTAGGGTTGAATGATGGAAGAAACCTTCATTTTTCAATTGAGAGTTATGACATTTTTAATAAGGATAAAAGCTTAACGGGTAATGTTTATCAATTACTATGGAATGAATATATCGCCTTGGGGAAAACAACATTGGCTTTTAAGAATCAACTTGCACTTAGCCAAGGTGGTAATAAGCCGGTGCCACTAACGCTGGGTGGAAGCTCTGCGACTATCGCAAATATCAACAGTGACAACGTCGAATTTAACCGTAGAAGTTTTAGGCTACGTGGTTATCCAAATAATGCTTACTCTGGTACTAAGCTACACACATTAACGGCTACTTGGCAGATGCCTCTTTTTGATATCAATAAAACAGCTTCCATTCCTCCTATAGGTTTAGGTAAAATCGGTTTAAATGTTTTCGCAGAAACAGGAAATGTTTGGAAGGATGAGAAAGCTTCAAACTACAAATCATCTGTGGGCGCAGAGCTAAGAAGTGAGCTAAAACTGGGTTATCGATTTGCGCTTCCAGTGAATATTGGTATTGCCAAAGGTTTGGATAAAAATGATGGGCAGGTGCAGGCTTATGTAGACTTTAGTGCTAGTTTTTAGTGAGCTTCCCATTTGAGTATTTTTTCAAATGGTGAACTCAATTATGTCGGCGTCCCTTTGCCGACGTGTGTGAGCTTTTCATTTGGACGCTTTCCCAAATGAATAACTAACAGCTACTACCAATTTTAAACTTAATACAGAAAGCGCTAGAGTCCCAATTTGAATATTCTTTAAAATAGTGAACTCAATTATGTCGGCGTCCCTTTGCCGACGTGTGTGAGCTTTTCATTTGGACGCTTTCCCAAATGAATGACTAACAGCTACTACCAATTATCCTTTAAACTTAATACAGAAAGCGCTAGAGTCCCAATTTGAATATTATTTAAAATAGCGAACTCAACAGCTGTCGCTTAATAATTGAGTAGCCCATTTAAACAACAAAATGGCTAGCTCACTAAATTATGTCGGCGTCCCTTTGCCGACGTGTGTGAGCTTTTCATTTGGACGCTTTCCCAAATGAATAAACAAACAGCTACTACCAATTATCCTTTAAACTAAATTCAGAAAGCGCTGGAGTCCCTAGCAAGCTTTCCATTTAAGCGCTCTTTCAAATACTCAATTATATCACCCGTTTTATCGACGACATGGTATTGGCAGAAGAAATTAAATAACATAAGCTGATATTGAGAAGTAATGACTAACACTCCCTCCCACAACAAACAAATGCCAAATACCATGAGCATGCTTTAAGCGATAATCTAAAACATAAAATAGTACACCAACGGTATACAGTAAACCGCCCAAAGCCAGTAGATAAACCCCATTACTATGAAGGTGTTGAGAAAGAACATTTAATGGAATTATTATTAACCAACCCATAAGCAAGTAGATGATTAATTGAGGGATGCGTTTATTCTCTTTTTCTGTTTCCTTGCTCGGAATAACATCTAAAACTATTCCAATAATAGCCAAACCCCATACTATTCCTAGAATTGTCCAGCCCCATGTACCCTGCAAGGTAACCAACATAAAAGGGGTATAAGTTCCTGCAATTAATAAATAGATAGAAAGGTGGTCAAACTTTTGAAATAGCTTTTTAAAACGACCATTATGGCCATGATAAAGTGTTGATGAAAAGTACAGCAAAAATAAGGTTGTAGAATATATGGCTACACTCGTTATCTTCCACAGATCTGCTGTTTCTGATGCGCGTAAGATTAGATAAACCATGCCAGGTAAAGCTAACACTGCTGCCAAAAAATGAGTGACAGTATTGAATTTCTCACCGTGTTTCATTTTTTATCCTTTAGTTTAGTTATTTATCTAAAGTATCTAGCCTACTCTTCAGCTAGTAATTACGTCGACCATCAAAAGCATGTGACAAAGTGCCACTATCCACATAATCTAGCTCACCGCCCACAGGCACACCGTGTGCGATACGAGTAGTTCTCACATTATATTGTTTGGCTAATTCACTGATATAATGTGCAGTTACTTCACCTTCAACGGTAGGATTAGTCGCCAGAATTAGCTCATTGAGTTGCTCATCTTCAAGTTTAAACTCTAATAAGTCTAAACCTAACTCTTCTGGGCCAATCCCGTCTAAAGGAGACAGCTTACCCATCAATACAAAATAATACCCTCGGTAAGCGGTTGATTGCTCAATCGCCATAACATCAGATGGGCTTTCTACCACACAAAGAATCTCTGGGTTACGTCCTTTATCGGCACAGATTCGACAAACCTCATGCTCAGTTAAGGTTCTGCATTGTTTGCATTGACCGATATTTTCGATGGCATCGCGTATCGCTTCTGCTAGTTTTAAGCCTTTCTCACGGTCATGTTCTAATAAGTGAAATGCCATGCGCTGAGCCGTACGCGCGCCTACGCTGGGCAGGCATTTTAAGGCAGTAACCAGTTCGTTAAGTAATGAGGTTTCTGACATGAATAGACTAGGTTAGTTGTTGTTAGTAACTAGAACGGTAACTTCATTCCTGGAGGTAAACTCATACCGTCAGTAATACCTGACATCTTACCTTTACTCGCTTCTGCCATTTTATGTGCTGCGTCGTTAAATGCTGCTGCCACTAAATCTTCAAGCATGTCTTTATCATCGTCTTCTAACAAGCTTGCATCAATATTAACGCGTTTACATTCATGCGCACCGTTGATTGTTACAGAGACTAACCCGCCTCCCGCCTCACCTATACTTTCCATTGTTGCAATTTCTGCCTGCGCTTGCTGCATGTCGTCTTGCATTTTTTGCGCCTGCTTCATCATGTTACCTAAACCACCACCTTTAAACATTTTTATACCTTTATATTGTACTTTACTTAAATTTAATTAGATTTTGTTGCTACTTTTGACTTTACAGAGTTAGGAACAATCTGCGCCCCAAAGCGATTTTGTAGTGCAATAACAAACGGATCAGCTTGTATATTATGCTCTGCCTTTTGCTGTACTTCTGCAATATTTCTTGCAGTTCGTTGCGCGGGTGTCTCACTGTCTTGAACGATTACATCCGTTTTCTGAAGCGTTCTATTAAGAGAAACCTCATCTGAGAGTGTTAGCTTAAGTGTAACATTCTCACCATAAAACATGCCTAATGCCGTTTGAATTTCTTTTTCAATTGAATCTGCTAATAAGCTTGCACTGGATTTTTCTAAACCCAGTGAGATTATACCTTTTTTTCGATATTCTAACAGGCAGTGTTTAATGAGCTCGGAAGCTCTTCCACCTAAACGTAATTGAGGCACAACTTCGTGCCACTCAAGTTTTTCTCGATCTTTTTTTTCGTCTACTTCATCATAGCTTACCGCTTTAGGCTCTTCAATTTTGCTATTAACAACTATTTTTTCAGGTTCAGTAACAAATGTGTCTTTATTTTTATCTGTAATTGTTAATGTTTCAGGTAGGTCTTCCCAAGGAGGTGTTTTATCTTCAACGACTTGCGTTTGTTTAATGACTGATTCAGTTTTCAGCGTTTTTTTTTTCGTTGTTTCTGTTGCTTCTTGTTTATCTGTTTGAGGATCTATACCTTGCTGCGGCGCTTCCTGCTCTAAAACCTCAGGTGATAATTGCATCCCTTCCTTAAGTGGACTAAAAGACAGCATACGTAAAAGTAGCATTTCAAAGCCACTACGTGGATCAGGAGATAAAGGTAAATCACGTCTTCCGTGTAAAGCGATTTGGTAATAAAGCTGAATATCTTCTTTACTGATTTGATGCGCAAATGCTTTGATATTATCATCATCTTGTTGCGCATCAGGCACGACTTGCTGAACAGCTAATTGATGCAACAAACTGATAAGCGCATCAGTAGCTGCTTCAAAATCAGGCGTTACCCCCGATAGTTCTTCGACTTGTTTAAGTAACAACGCGCCCTGTCCCGATGCGATTGATTTTAATAAATCTAATAAAGGCTCATGCGAAATCGTACCCAGCATCTCACGTACATCGTCCTCTTTAAGCGCTTCCCCACCAAAAGCAATGGACTGATCTAACAGGCTAAGAGCATCACGCATACTGCCATCTGCAGCGCGCGAAATGAGGCGTAATGACTTCGCCTCAAAAGGAAATTTTTCTTGTTTAAGGATCGTATTAAGGTGCCCTTCAATCAACTCAACTGGCATACGTTTAAGATTAAACTGTAAACAACGAGAAAGGATCGTAACAGGAAGTTTTTGTGGATCAGTCGTCGCAAACAAAAACTTTACATGAGGCGGTGGTTCTTCCAAGGTTTTTAACAAGGCATTAAAACTATGCCCTGTGAGCATGTGCACTTCGTCAATTAGATAGACTTTATAACGCCCACGTGTAGGTGCATATTGCACATTATCTAGTAGCTCGCGGGTATCTTCTACCTTGGTGCGTGATGCTGCATCCACTTCAATTAAATCTACAAAATTGCCTGAAACAATTTCTTTACAACTATTACATTTACCACAAGGTTCTGACGTTACGCCTGTTTCACAGTTAAGGCATTTTGCTAAAATCCGTGCAATGGTTGTTTTACCAACACCTCGTGTGCCCGTAAAAAGATAAGCATGGTGTAAACGATCATTATCGAGCGCATTAATTAACGCACGCAAGACATGCTCTTGACCGACCATTTCTTTAAAATTTTGTGGGCGCCACTTACGGGCGAGGACTTGGTAACTCATAGGGGAATTGTAATGTAATTTTAGTGTTTTTAAAACACAATCAATCTGTTTATTCGCAGTTCCAACACTCAATAAAACGACCTGAATGTTTTTCACCACACTTTTCACAAACCCAATCAGGTCTCTTTTCTAAAGCCTCATCAGATTGTGAAATGATTGTTTTTGCACGCTCCAATACGTTAGGATTGATTACCCATAACTCGGGCCAAGATTGATTCGCAGCGAGCTCACCAGCAATGGGAGCGAGAACATCATTTTTTATTAAGCACTCAATACCTTCATTTTCGAGTAAGTTTTTATAATGATGGGTGAGAAGCCTATCTTCTGCAGTAAATACTTGTTTCATAATAGTGCCAGCGTTAGCTATTGATAACAAAAGCACTATCATACAGTTAAAAAAAGGGATACGCAGATAATAATAGAGTCATCTTGGAGGCGACCCACATCAGCGCACTCCGGCACCCGAATCCACTACTACCGTTGCTCCCTTCCGGGCCTGGCGGGGTTTGTAGTTTATCGTCGCGAAGGAACCAATGCAGATCACCATTCTGAAGATACTGTAAAGAAATTTGAAATCAAAAAGTAACTTTATCTGACATTTCTTGCAGTGCGCGGGATTATGCGCGAAGATGGCTTTTCGCACAACCTAATCTCAATTATTTACCTAAATTTATACTAATAAAAATGCCCTTTACCATCGCCCATACTGTTGCAGTTATACCATTGGCTAAATACATGGGGAAATTCGGTGCACTATCCGCCCTAATTATAGGTAGTATGACACCCGACTTCTCTTATTTAATACCCTATTTAACCCACCAACGCTTTGAAAGCCATTCGCTCTTGGGCATCTACCTTTTCGCAATCCCCATGGGGTTAACAGTTTATTTTCTTTATCATTTACTTATGGCTCCGGTGATTGTTTCTATTTTTCCGAAGGCTTTGCAGAAGCATTTACACCCTGATTTATTTATAGGTCGCTTGCCTGACATACCAACTTATACGCTCATTTTTTCATTAGTATTAGGTGCTTTAACCCACATCAGCTGGGATTTTTTCACCCATTTCTATGGAGCTCCTCAATATTTCCCCAGTATGGCAACACCATTAACCAGCATCGATGGCTATGACATTATGCCTTATCGTGTATTGCAACATTCCAGTACGCTATTCGGCATGGGCTTGCTCACTTTTTGGATTTGGGCATGGTATAGCAACAGAAAAAATAATCACCCAAGCGCTTCTTTATCAGAAAGATGGATAGCACCTAGTTACTTAAAAAAAATGTCGTTTATTCTTTTATTAAGTGTTCCTATTTTTGTTGGCATTATAAATGGTATTTTGGATACACCAGAAACCGATGTATTAAACGGAATGCACAGTAAACAGAAGTTTTTAAGTAATACTATTGTTGCTTGGGCTAAGACATTTTTTATTAGTACCGCCCTGTTGGGGTTACTTTATCAATATAGAATTTTTAAGGACAAAAAATCAGTCTAGGTGTCACCTTCTTAAGCGTGCTTTAATAACATCCATAGTTACGTCAAAGTCCATTTTTCTCGCATTACTTAACGTCTTTTGATGGCTGAGTAAGT
Source organism: Cocleimonas sp. (assembly GCA_036479895.1). Taxonomy (GTDB): domain Bacteria; phylum Pseudomonadota; class Gammaproteobacteria; order Thiotrichales; family Thiotrichaceae; genus Cocleimonas. The sequence continues at coordinate 13,244 of JAZGFW010000048.1, forward strand.
CAGCTTTAATAATATTTAAGTTCTGCCTAGCCTTCTCATTATCATCATTATCCATCGTTTTATAATCGGTTCTTATTTTTTGAGTGAATTGTAAGAATGCATTTAAACTGTGATTAAAGAAAGGGCGAATACGATTGAGCTTTGTAGGTTGATGCACGCTTTCGATTGGTGATGCCTTAACTGTTGATGCCTTAATTGTTGATGACTCTGCTTTAGATGTTTCTATTACGCTGTCATCCTCAACTTCATCCAGTATTGCCTTTGCAACAAGTGTAAGTGGCTCAAGTACTATTTTCCATTCATTCGGGAGGAGCTTTACATTAGTAACAATATCAGCGTAAGTTTTAATCCCTTTTTGCAAAATATCAGGGTGCTGTTTTTGCTTTTCTTTCTTCTCCCACTTTTGTTGTTGTTCGTTAGCAAACTCAGCGCTTTTATTAACGGTAAATTCAATACCTTGCTTAATTTTTTTATAAACCAAATAGCTCACTATAATAATGAGCAAAAGACTGATAATCAGAATGAGGGGAATTAAGGCTAGATTAAACATGGCTTAAAGATAAGGGCTATACGCTTTTATTCAATAGTTTAGTAGAGGTAATCAAACCATCACGCTGATTTTATCAACGGCCTCTGCCCAACGTTTGGTATCAAGTAAAGCAGATCGATTCATAAAGGGTTGGCCTTGCATACGCATCAAACGTTGCGCTGATTGTTCACTGTGTATAACTTTCGCTTGGTCAATCACTTCAATCGCACCTTGTCGGTTATTACACACTAAAATCATATCACAACCTGCTTCCATTGCAGCTTCTGCCCGCTCTGGATAACCACCCATTACGGATGCCCCTTCCATGGTTAAGTCATCACTAAAAATCACACCATCAAAGTTAAGTTCATCACGCAATACCCGCTGTAACCAATAAGGTGAAAAACCAGCCGGCTTATCATCAATCTCAGAATAAATAACATGTGCAGGCATCACTGCATCTAAACCTTTTTTTATTAGCTCCGCAAAAGGCATTATATCTTTTTGCCAAATTTCTTCGCGGCTACGATTATCAACAGGGATGTCATGATGAGAATCTTCCGTCACCGCACCATGTCCGGGGAAATGTTTACCGGTAGAAGCCATGCCTGCTTCACGCATTCCTTTTATGTATTCATTGGCGAGTAATGAAATGACTTTAGGGTCTTCATTAAAAGATCGATCACCAATGACTTCACTCACCCCATAATTAATATCGAGAACGGGGGCAAAACTAAAATCTATCCCCATTGCGCGTACTTCGGCAGCCATTAACCATCCATGCGAATATGACATTTTTTCAGGTTCGTTATTATCACTTAGGTTTGCAATCGGTGGAAGTACCGTAAACTCCGAACGAAAACGTTGTACTCTACCCCCTTCATGATCGACCGAAATTAATAGTGGCTTGTTCGCAGCCGAACGTACTTGCTCGACTAAAACGCCTAATTGTTCAGTTGATTCATAGTTTCTTGTAAAAAAAATCACGCCACCTGTCACTGGGTGTTGAAGTAACTCTTTTTCTTCTGATGATAATTCTATACCTTCTAAATCTAACATTAATGGTGCGATACCCATTTTATCCCCTTTACAGTAAATATTTAAACTCAGTAACAATCTTTACACAATAATTGGCGCATTTAATAACTTGAGACCTTTGCACGAATCAGGTGACGAGTAAACATGTCTCACCTTTATTAAACTCCTCAATAGCTATCTAAGAAAACCGGATAATAACCCTGTTTTAACTTCATTTTCAAAGCGTCTGTAAAATCACCGTTTCATGTTCTCGAAATACTCTCATGCTGATATTTTACTCATTAACTATACTCGCGTAATATCTATTATTCCTATACCATCAGATTTTAGTTTGATATTTTTCTCAGTATAAACATCCTGAGCTACGACCTGACGCTAGAAAATAACCATAATTTATCTAAATAATTTGAATTATTTATTGTGTAGAGCGAGAAACAAGCAATAAATCGCTTGTTTCTATCCTAGACTATATAGGTACCCTCCCTCTAAAGAGGTATATTTGATTTATTTTTGAACCTTTGTTTGCAAAGTCAATATTAGTATATTAGTATTTGCTTAAGTTAGATAAACACTTCTACTTAATTAACCCCACTAAATCGTTAGGAGATTTAAAATGAAATTACACATCGCAACATTAGCAGCAACAGCAGCACTATTAACTCTATCAGGCACAGCATCAGCAAACTGGTGGGACGGATGGAACAACGGTAATGGTTCTGGTCAAGGCAACGGAAATGCACAAGGTGCTGGTCAAGGTGCTGGTAACGGAGCTGGTAACGCACAAGGAACTGGCCAAGGCTGGGGAACTGGTAAAGGCGACGCAGACGGCGAAGTAGACTTTAGCATTACGTTTAAAGGTAAAGGCAAGACTGATATGGATACTGCAGGTAACCTAAGCGGTAACGGTCAAGGCGCTGGTAACACTGCAGCTAATGCTACAGGTAACGGTAACACTGCTGGTAACGTTGCAGGTAATGGTCAAGGTCAAAACACAAACAAAGGTACTGGATCAAACATGCCTTGGGGCAACAACGCTGGCGGAAACGCTCCTCAGATGCGTATGCCACAAATGCAAATGCCACAAGCTCGCATGCAGGCTCCTCAGGGACAGGCACAAGCTCCTCAAGCACAAACTCGCATGATGGCTCCTGGTTATTCAATGCAAGCACCTAGCTTTGCACAGATGCAAGCTCAAATGGAAGCACAGCGCAAGCAGTACGAAGCTTATGCTAAGCAAATTGCTCAACAGCAGCAAGCAATGGCAGCGGCTTACCAAAAGTCACAGCAAGCAGCTCCTGCAGCAACTGCTCCTTCAGTTGAAGTAAAATAATAGCTTAAACCTTAGGTTTAACTATTAAAGCCACTAGCTTTTGCTAGTGGCTTTTTTTTGCCTGTAATATTCGTATGTATGACAGCTTAAGACAAAAAGCCGTTTATCTGATTGGCTAGACCTTCTAATCTCTCTATGACAAGATAGTTAAATCCACATTAAATACTAAAAATAATACGTTGAGAGATTGTCTATGGAACAGATTGATATACCAAACGATCAGCTACACCCAAAAAAAATGAAACTTGATACAAACAATTATTTTAACTCGAATGAGAATAATGGGCGTATTGGACGAAGACTTTATTTTATCTTTGCTGTTTTATTGCCTTTTATA
>JAZGFW010000049.1:0-2322 GCA_036479895.1 Cocleimonas sp.
GCTAAAAAACAGTTTTTTATCAACAATGATTTTGTTATCCATAGTTTCAGCGGAAGTAATTTTTGCTAAAGCCCCTGCCAAAAAAGCAACCATAACGGAGCTTAATCAGTTAATAAAAGGGGCCATAAATAACAACCCTGATTTAAAGTCTCAAAAACTACAGTGGCAAAGTTTAATCCAACAATATCCGCAAGCGGTAGCGTTAAGTGATCCTAAAATTAGCTACACAGAAGCGATTAATCCTATTGAAACACGCCTTGGCCCACAAGATAGAGTGTTGTCTTTAAATCAAAAAATTCCTTATAAAGGTAAGCGTGGTTTAAAAGGCGAGTTGGTAAAAAAGGAGGTGAAAATAGCCAAGGCGCGTTATGAAAAAGCCAGCCGTGATTTAGTGGTAGAAATTAAAAAATCATTTTATGAGCTGGTCTATATTGAAAACGCCATTCGCCTGAGCTTGCAAAATAAAAAGGTGCTTGAAAGAATCACCCATATTGCCACAACGGATTATGCATCAAACGCTAGTACGCTTAATGATGTCGCCAAAGGGCAAAGCCAATATGCGCAGGTTTCGTATGATGTTCAAGTGCTTGAAGAGTTACGCTCAACCGAAAAGACCCGTTTAAATACACTGCTTAATCGTAACCCCGATCATCGTTTTAATATTAATACTTACGCCAGAAGCGCGCCTAAATTTGCTCACAGTCTACCGAACTTATATAAATGGTCAGATCAAAATGATGAGATAAAAATGGCAGGTTTTGCCGTAGAAAAAAGCCAAGTTCAAGAAAAATTAGCACGTTATTCTAGTCGTCCTGATTTTGACATAGGCGTGCGCTATACCCAAATTGGAGAATCGGATATTGCAGGTGTTGCGCGCAGTGGCAGAGATGCTGTTGCCATAAGCTTTGGTATGAGTCTGCCGATTTACACTAAGAAAACTAGAGCCATAAAAGAACAAGCACGACTAAATACCTTAAGAAAAAAAGAAGATATAAAAGCTATAAAAAATAGCCTGCATAACAACGTTAAGGTGAGTGTGTTTAAACTGAAAAACTCTCAACGTCTTGTTACCTTGTATGGTAAAAACCTCATACCGCAAGCTAACCGAGCAATGCAGATTGCACAGCTGCAATACCGTGAAAACAAAGGCTCTATCGCCAAATATTTAGAAACCCAATCGACGTGGTTAAACTTTCAATTAGCGTATCAGCGTGCCATTGCTGACGCGTGGAAAAGCCTGATACAGCTGGAAAAACTGACAGGGAGAAAGCTATGAAATCATTAGTCATTGCAAAAACAACAAAGCTACTTCTTCTCTCAATAATTTGTTTTGTTTTGCTCAGTGCTTGTAGCCAAAATAAAAGTACATCACCCAGCTTGCAAGGAGAGTTTAATCATTACTTTAAGGATAAAAAATATTCAAAATACGTGCAAGATAACTTAAACGACACCAGTCACGCTAAAGAATCACGACAGGCAAAATCACAAGTACTAGCGAATAATAAAGCACAAAAAATCGCACTTAAAAAAGTTAAAAACCAACTGAGTAGTAAGAAGAAAAACGCCTCAAATCAGTTGAAAAGTGCTGTTGCTAATAATGGTTTATTTAAACCGGGTAAAGCATCCAGTCAAAATGCACTAAAACAAAAAGCGCCTTTATCACAAGTACTAAGCATCGTGCTTAATAATAACTTAACCATAAAAAATAGCTTTGAAGAGGCGCAAGCAAGCCTCGCTAAATATGATCAGGTCAGTTTTTTGGATGATATGTTGGCACAATATGCCGCTTTCACTAAAGATTTAAGCCTAACAGGAAGCAATCAAAAGCATAATAAATCCGTTGCTGGGGGATTTCCTTTTCCGGGACTGACAAGTTTAAAAGCCTCAATCATTGATCAAGCGGTAGAATCATCACGTTTAAAACTCAAGCAAACCACGCAAGATGTGATCACTCAAACCCACCAAACGTATTACAAATTACAGTTTTCTAAGCAAGAAATTAGCCTGATTCAACAAGAAATTGAGTTGCTTAATGCGCTAAAAGAAGAGATTAAAAATAGTTACTCAACCAATACCGCCGATTTAAACAGCGTCATTCAAGTCGATATTGAGATTGATAAAGACAGAAATAAACTGCAAGTGGCAAAAGATAAAAAACGCGCACAGCAAGCCAAACTGAATGCTCTCATGAATGTGTCACCTGATTTTGTACTAGGTAAGTTAGATAAATTAAAGGCGATAAAAATAACCGCTACGGCTAAGCAATTATTGCAAAAGGCAAAAACAAGCCGTGTTGAAATAGCCCTTTTAAAGTCAGAATTA
>JAZGFW010000050.1:0-2442 GCA_036479895.1 Cocleimonas sp.
ACACGGGTTCTCCCACCATAGGTTTTATCACCTACAATCGGCATATGCTTCCACGCGAGATGCACTCGAATCTGATGCGTACGCCCTGTTTCTAAGTTAACTCTTAATAAGGTGTGATCAAGTAAACGCTGTTCAATACGGTAATGAGTAATAGCTGTTTTCCCCCCTCCAGTTGTTGAAACTGTCATACGCTTTCTATCACGCGGGTGACGACTGATATTACCTTCAATCGTTGCCCCAGCTATGACCTTGCCTGACACTAAGGCAAGGTATTCGCGTTTAACTCCTCGTGACTGTAGCTGGTTAACCAACGCCGTGTGTGCCTCTAAAGTTTTAGCTACCATCATTAAACCGGTAGTATCTTTATCAAGACGATGCACGATACCTGCACGGGGCAAGGTTTTTTGTTGCTCACAATGTGCTAGTAAACCATTGACTAAAGTCCCTGTTAAGTTTCCAGCACCTGGGTGTACCACAAGCCCTACGGGTTTATTTATCACCAATAAATGCTCATCTTCAAAAACAACATCGAGCTTGATGGCTTCTGGTAGATCATATGTTTTTTCAATTAGGATGGGAGACACTACAATGCTATCGCCTGCAAAGACTTTATCGCGTGTTTTAGTGGGTTTTTCATTTAATAAAATATCACCCGATTTAATCCACTTTTGTAACTGGCTACGAGAAAACTGTGGGCATAGTTGAGCCACAATAATGTCTAAACGTTCGCCTATAATATCGTCGGGCACTATAAATGATAGATCTGTTTCTTTACTCATTTTTTTCTTTCGGTATTTTAATATTGCTATTATAAGACAAGACCTTACTCGGTAGTAAATTGATGTATAATTATCTCATAATTGTAAAAAACAAATGGGCTACGCATGATTTTCAATATCTTTAACAAAACCAATAAAAAACCAAGCATTGCAACAGTGATTATCTTCAGTTTTATTACCCTATTTTTAAGCGCTTGCTCACAAAAATCATCAACTACAGCCGTCAATACAGATGGAGTTTCTGCCAAAGTACTGCTTAAGAATGCACGTTTTTCTTTAAAGTCAGCTAACTATGAAGAGGCGATCAAACGTTATGAAGCACTAGAAGCTAAATTTCCACTTGGTGTTTATGCGCAACAATCTTTATTAGAGCAAGCCTACGCTTACTATAAATATGATGAGCCAGATACAGCACTAGATACGATAGATCGCTATATGCGGATGTACCCCCGTAGCAAGCGCGTGGACTATGCTTTATACCTAAGAGGCTTAGTCAACTTTACGCGCGGTGGTAGTATTGTTGATAAGCTTTTCCCGCGTAACTTTTCTGATTTAGACGGGGTACGTCAAAAAGAAGCTTTTCATGATTTCTCTACCTTATTAACACGCCATAAAAATAGCCCCTATGCACCTGATGCCAGAAAACGTATGCATTTCTTAAAAAACACACTGGGTTCAAGCGAAGTTAATATTGCAAAATACTATTTAAAACGTGGCGCTTATTTAGCCGCCTTTAACCGTGCTGATTACGCCATAAAATACCATCAAGGGACGCCCGCAGTAATTGATGCATTGCAGATTAAAATATGTGCAGCAAAAAAGTTAAATAAAAAGGGGCTTGCTGAGGATACAATGCGTATCTTAAAGCTTAACTTTCCCAATAAAGTAGGCTTTAAATGCCCTCGTTAGAGACCTCTTCTCAGGCCTAATAAACGTCATCCATCTAAAACTGCCTATACTTCCACAAAGATCGGCGCAAGAAAATGACCATTACGTCTCATTTTCCGCTAAATTCTAATCGACTTAATCAGAGCCTCGCTAGCCCATCATAAGAACATCAACAGTAAGCCTAGCCCAGATTAAAATTAAAACAATCGCACTCATTATGAATGCATTCCTTCGATGTGGAACATAGTTATAAGTCGTATGTATATAAGCATGGACAAACCGAAACAATAGATACAACCAAGATAGAACAACATAGCCTGTGTCAGATAAATCTAAAGTCATCACTAAAATAATAGAGACATAAAAGAGCGGAGGCATTTCAAAAATATTTTCAAAATGCTGTGTGACTTTTATTAAATAGTTTGGAAGTTTAGCCCCTTTATTTAATTTGAAATAAGCGGGATTCACGCCATCTTTTAATACCGCTCGATACCGAAGTTTTAACACCCAAAGTGCAATGCCAACGGTTAACCAGAACATTCCTATTAAAGGTAAAAGTAATAAAGTTTTTTGAGACATTATTTTCCTGCTAGATTAAATGAATGAAGTTACAAGAGTAAAGAAACTTAATGAGACCTTTGCACGAGCCAGTGGCGAAAGAAAAATGGGCTAAAAATTCACTAGTTGAGGCGGAAAATGAAGCTAATAACGAGTTATTAGCAAGTTTTTCAACGAAAAGTAGTGAATTTTTAGTCATTTTTACTCGTCATCTGGT
>JAZGFW010000051.1:0-5440 GCA_036479895.1 Cocleimonas sp.
TATGGCCCCTTTTATTAACTGATTAAGCTCCGTTATGGTTGCTTTTTTGGCAGGGGCTTTAGCAAAAATTACTTCCGCTGAAACTATGGATAACAAAATCATTGTTGATAAAAAACTGTTTTTTAGCCTTCTCATTTCTTATTCTCCATGTTCTTCACCGTACTATCTAAGCCACGCCTTTTCCAAATTAAATATATGGCAGGGATAACCAAAAGGGATAATAACGGCGCGGTAATCATTCCGCCTATCATAGGTGCGGCAATACGTTGCATAACATCCGAGCCTGTTCCTGTGCCAATCATTATCGGCACAAGACCTGCGATAATTACGGCAACAGTCATTGCTTTGGGACGTACTCGCATAACAGCGCCTTCCATAATCCCTTCTTTTAAGTCCGCAACGGATTTAAGCTTACCTTCTACCTTCCTCTCGAGTGTTGCATTATTGAGGTAAATCAACATAATCACACCAAACTCTGCTGCCACTCCCGCAAGTGCGATAAAGCCTACTGCGACGGCAACCGAAAAGTTGAAGTTGAGTATGTATAAAAACCAGATGCCACCTGCCAATGCAAAAGGTAGCGATAGCATAATAATCAGTGCTGCGACCATGTCTTTAAATGTCAGATACAACAATAGCAACACGATGAGTAACATCATGGGAACCACAAGATTTAGCTTCTCTTTTACACGTAATAAATATTCGTACTGCCCTGCAAAACTAATGGAATAACCAGCTGGTAATTTGAGCTTATCTTTTAAAGCTGCGCGTGCATTGTCTACATAACTGCCTAAATCGACGTCACGAATATCCACAAACGTCCAACCGTTAAGGCGTGCATTCTCTGTTTTAATCATCGGCGGGCCTTCGCTAATACTGATATCAGCCACGCGGGATAGTGGGATATGCGCACCTGAAGGCGTTACCAAGGGAAGATTTTTTAACTTATCAATATCATCACGGCTATGACGCGGGTAGCGCAAATTAATCGGGTAGCGCTCCAAACCTTCAACCGTTTGAGTGATATTCGCACCGCCGACGGCAGAGCTGATAATATCCTGAATGTCGGCAATATTAAGCCCAAAGCGCGCCGCAACAGCTCGGTTAGGCTGTATATTAATATAACGCCCGCCGGAAACGCGCTCTGAAAATACCGAGGCTGTACCTTCCACATCCTTCAAAATGGCTTCAATATCTTTGCCAATCTCTTCAATCACTTTTAAATCTTGTCCTGCGATTTTGATACCAACGGGAGTTTTAATACCTGTTGCCAACATATCGATACGTGTTTTTATGGGTTGTACCCACGCATTAGTTAGCCCAGGAAATTTCACCAAATCATTCAACTCTTTGCTAAGCTTTTTCAAGGTCATGCCTGCGCGCCACTCACTTTTTGGCTTTAGTAAAATGGTTGTTTCTAGCATGGTTAAAGGCGCTGGATCGGTTGCTGTTTCGGCTCTACCGACTTTTCCAAAAACACGCTCAACTTCTGGGACAGTTTTAATCAGTTTATCCGTTTGCATTAAAAGCTCTTGCGCTTTTCCGATAGAAACACCCGGTAGCGTGGTTGGCATATAGAGTAAATCGCCTTCTTCTAGTTCTGGCATAAATTCACTGCCCAAATTTTTGAGTGGAATCCACGCTGAAATCATCACCAATACAGAAGCCAAAATAGTCAGCCACGGCATTTTTAAACAGAGGTTAAGCACAGGGCGATAAATCCAAATCAAAAATCGTGAAATCGGGTTTTTATTTTCATCAGGGATTTTACCGCGAATCATATAACCCATTAACACAGGCACTAATGAAATCGCCAGACCTGCCGCAGCAGCCATAGAGTAGGTTTTAGTAAATGCCAGCGGTGAAAATAAGCGTCCTTCTTGTGCTTCGAGCGCAAAAATAGGGATGAAACTCAGCGTAATAATCAGCAAAGAAAAGAACAGTGCGGGGCCAACTTCAATCGCAGATTGAGTAATGACACGCCAGTGGTCATTGCCCTTGGGTATTTCTCCGTACTCTTTATGCCACTTTTCTAAATGCTTATGCGCATTTTCGATCATCACAATCGCGCCGTCGACCATTGCGCCGATAGCGATGGCGATACCTCCCAAAGACATAATATTAGCGTTGATACCCTGCCTTTCCATAATCGTGAAGGCAATAAGAATCCCAATCGGCAAACTAACAATTGCCACCAAAGCCGAGCGTAAATGGAATAAAAAGAGAAAACAAACAATCGCAACAACGGCAAACTCTTCTAGCAGTTTTACTTTTAGATTATCCACTGCGCTGAGGATTAACTTTGAGCGATCATACGTCGTGATGATTTCTACGCCTTCGGGTAAACCTGCTTTTATTTCTTCTATTTTTTTCTTAGTATCTTCAATGACCTGCAGAGCGTTCTCACCGTAGCGCATTACGACGATTCCACCGACAACCTCACCTTCGCCATCAAGCTCGGCAATACCTCGGCGCATTTGCGGGCCAATACGTACTTTGGCAATATCGCGTAATAAAATGGGCGCACCTGTTTCTTTGTTTAAGCTAACAGGAATCGTCTCAATATCTTCGATGTTCTTTAGATAACCTTTGGAGCTAATCATGTATTCGGCTTCGCCCAACTCCATCACCGAACCACTTGTTTCTTGATTCGCTCGCTGTATGGCACGTTTTAATTCACTCAAGGTAATACCATAGGCACGTAAATTATTAGGGTCAGCGGTCACTTGGTATTGCTTGACCATGCCGCCAATGGTGGCAATTTCAGAGACACCGGGTACAGTTTGCAATTCAAATTTTATAAACCAATCTTGCAAAGAACGCAGTTGTGACAAGTCGTGTTTATTGGTTTTATCCACCAATGCATATTCATACACCCAGCCCACGCCTGTGGCATCTGGGCCTAAGCGAGGCTCTACGCCTTTGGGTAACTGGCTTGCTGCTTGACTAAGGTACTCTTGAACTCTGGCGCGCGCCCAGTAAATATCAGTTCCATCTTCAAAAATTATATAAACATAGGAGTCACCAAAAAAGGAGAATCCACGCACCACAGTCGCTTTAGGTACGCTCAACATCGTAGTGGTTATGGGGTAAGTTACCTGATCTTCAACGACCTGAGGTACTTGACCGGGAAAGCTGGTTTTAACGATTACCTGTACATCAGATAAATCAGGAATCGCATCCAATGGCGTTTTGCTCAGTGATATTAAACCCCAAACAGTTAATAACAGGGTCAGCATTAATACCAAAAAACGGTTCTTTATTGAGGCTTCTATGATTGTCGCTAGCATTTTATTCGCCCCTTAGCCGACGGAAGCTGGCTTTAAGGTTGCTCTCAGAATCAATCATAAACTGCCCTGAAGCGACGATTCTATCACCTTCTACAATGCCTTTTACAATCTCAACCATGCCATTTGATTTCATACCTATTTTTACTTCAACCGGCTGGTACTTTAATTTTTTTGCACCTTCATCACTCACCACTTTGACCACGCGCGGGCTATTTTCATAATAAATAATAGCTTCTACGGGCACACTGATGGCCTGTTTGCTGCTACTCAAAATCGATACATCAGCAAACATATTGGGCTTTAATAGTTGTTTTGGTGTTGCAATGGTAAGGCGGACTTTTAAAGTACGTGTCTTAGGGTTAAGTTCTGGGTAGATATAATCCACCTCGCCCTGCCACGTTTTACCCGGCACACCTTGCACTTGTATTTCTGCTTTATCACCCACATTGACCCATGTAAGTTGATGCTCAAAAACATCCACAATCACCCATACAGAGGATAAGTTGGCAATCGTGTAAAGTTCTGTTTGCGGCGTAATATACATGCCGTCACGAATCCCCACTTTAACCACCACCCCGTCATGCTTGGCAATAATGGGGATATTATTTTGTGACTTGCCTTTACGAGCGATATTAGTAATCACGTTGGCAGGCACATTTAAATCACGCAAACGAATCTTTGATGATGCACTTAGCGATGTGCCACGACCACCTGATATTTGGGAACTACGTTTGCTAGCAAGTATTAAATCTTTCTGCGCTGCCACAATCTCGGGAGAATAAAAATCTAGCAAGGCGCGACCTTTGCTAACTGGGTCGCCCAATGATTTCGTGTAAACCTTTTCCACCCAGCCTTTCGCGCGCACATGCACATGATGTAAGCTGTCTTCGTTATAGGTGACTGAGCCGATGGTTTTTATGGTGCGCGATAATTCCTGTTTGCTGGCCGTTATGCTACGCACGCCCATATTTTGGGCAGTGGTGGCATCGATGGTTATTTTTGGCAAGCCGCCTTTATCATTTTCTCCATCGTCTCCCTCTTCATAAACAGGGACTAAGTCCATACCCATCAATGATTTCCCCGGTTTATCACGGCGGAAATTGGCATCCATCGGTGCTACCCAGTAGGCAATCTTTTTCTCTTTGCTTTGCTTCTTCTTTTTTGGCTCTTCTTCTGGCTCTGCCTCATTTAAGACTAAATCCATACCACAAATTGGGCAGCTGCCTTCTTCGCCTTTTACGATTTGCGGATGCATCGGGCAAACATAGTTGGGGTCAGAGTGGCGCTTTGAATGTTCAACCACTGTGTCATCTTTTACATCATCAATCGTGGCTGATTTTTCAGGTTGCTCTTGCTCTTCTTCTGACTCATCTTCATTTAACACCAAATCCATGCCACAGATTGGACAACTACCTTCCTCGCCTTTTACGATTTGAGGATGCATCGGGCAAACATAGTTAGGATCAGAATGACGTTTTGAATGCTCAACCACCGTATCATCTTTTACATCATCAATATTCGGTGACGCGCCATTTTTACCAAAAGTCTCCTCATAGGTTTTTGAGGTGAACTTAGTGACGGTATTATCGTAAATGCTTTGGTGTTCGGCATCATCAGTCACCAACCAAAGGGCGGCAAGTATCACGACAATAATAAGAAGAAAGCTAAAGGTTTTTAGTATAAATTTCATGGTTTTCTCTAAGTCAAAAATAAACAAGAATGCTTCTAGGCAAAGCATTATTAGGAAACCTACATTAGGGAGCAGTCTTTAATCTTTAGAGAGCTATCTATAAGAGTAGTTAAAGTAGGTTTCGAGCTTAGAGAGTAGTTATCGGAGGACGATAGAGGGAGCTATTGAACTTAGGGATTTTTACAGCGTAAGTAATCTGTTCAAAACGATTTAAAGATGAAAAACTAAAACTAGTATTATCTAAATTTAAAAATGAAACACTGCTTTGAGCATTGTCACAATCACACTCCCCACAATGCGAACAACTGACTTTAATTGGTTTCTCGCAACAGTCGTGCTCAGAAAGTATCTCTTTTTGAGATTCAACCGTACTCATTGAGTCAGAACCTATCTGACAATGAGGTGCAGACGCAACGGCAGAAAACATTGGCAATGCTATTAAGGTTAGAACAATGAAAAT
>JAZGFW010000052.1:0-6777 GCA_036479895.1 Cocleimonas sp.
GAGTTTAGCAAATGCACTGCGTTGTTTGTCAAAATCAATTTCTGGCGAGGGAATAACCATTAAACCTCTTAGTTTTAATCGTGAAAGTTTTGAAATTTCTTTCGCCAAAGCTTCCACATCATCAATAGTTACACCTGATTTACTTGTTTCATTACTAATATTGACTTGAATACAAATATTAAGAGGCGCAAGTTTTTCAGGTCTTTGATTACTAAGTCTTTCAGCAATTTTAAGGCGGTCAATGGCGTGAACCCAGCTAACAGCTTCGGCAATAACTTTTGTTTTATTAGATTGTAATGGACCAATAAAGTGCCATTCGATACTAAGGTGCTGTAAACATTTAGCTTTTTCTAAAAGCTCTTGAACGTAGTTTTCACCAAAACTTTTTTGACCCAGTTTAAACGCTTCCTCTATTTTGTCTGCAGGATGGCGCTTACTGACAGCAAGCAACTGAATATTACTTGTTTTTCTCTGATGCTGTTGCGCCATTTTATTTATGCTTGCACCGACTGTCTGGAGATTGTCCTGTAATTTACTCATATATGATAAAGTTACCCGTATGAATTGCTCAATAATTTATTAATTTAACCAATTTTGATGCAAAAATATCAATAATAATATAAAAATAAGAAGAATCTCATAATGGATATTACACAGTTACTCGCTTTCTCAGTTAAAAATGGTGCATCTGATTTACATCTTTCAGCAGGTCAACCTCCTGTAATTCGTGTCGATGGTGACATGCGTCGCGTCAATATGCCTGAAATGGAACATAAAGAAGTGCATAGCATGATTTATGACATCATGAATGACAAGCAACGTAAAACCTATGAAGAGAAATGGGAAGCAGATTTCTCGTTTGAAATTCCAGGGGTAGCCCGTTTTCGTGTTAATGCATTTAACCAAAATCGTGGCGCGGCTGCAGTATTTAGAACAATCCCAAGTAAGATTCTTTCACTTGAAGATCTAGACGCTCCTGCTATCTTTAAAAAGATTTCAGACAAGCCACGTGGGCTTGTTTTAGTAACAGGGCCAACAGGTTCGGGTAAGTCAACTACACTGGCGGCAATGGTCGATTATAAAAATGATACAGAATACGGTCATATTTTAACAATTGAAGATCCTATAGAATTTGTTCATCAATCTAAGAAATGTTTAGTTAACCAACGAGAAGTACACCGAGATACACAAAGCTTTGATGATGCACTACGCTCGGCCTTACGTGAAGATCCCGATACTATTCTCGTAGGTGAGATGCGTGACCTTGAAACCATACGACTCGCGTTATCTGCTGCAGAAACAGGTCACTTAGTGTTTGGTACTTTGCATACAACCAGCGCACCTAAAACAATCGATCGTATCGTAGATGTTTTTCCTGCAGCTGAAAAAGATATGGTTCGCTCAATGCTTTCAGAATCTTTGGAAGCCGTTATTTCTCAAACCTTACTCAAACGTGTACAAGGTGGCCGAGTAGCCGCACATGAGATTCTCATGGGTACACGTGCGGTACGTTCTATGATTCGTGAAAATAAAATACCGCAAATGAAATCTGCACTACAAACGGGTGCCGCTGATGGTATGCAAACATTGGATCAAAGTTTACAGAAGTTAATGACGCTTGGGCATATCTCTCGTGAAGTTGCTATGAAAAAAGCAGATAACCCTCAAGCATTAATGGAAAGAGCATAATCAGCCAACTATAGAATCATAATAGTAAAATCAAACAAATAAAAAAAGAAGAATAAAAATGGATAAAGAGAGTGCAATTAATTACGTTCATCAATTACTAGAATCAATGCTAGAAAAGGGTGCTTCTGATATTTTCATTACGACAGGTGCTGCACCATCAATCAAAGTTGATGGATTGATGAAACCTATCGCGGATAAAAAGCTAAATGCCGATCAGTCTAACTTCTTAGTTCGCTCAATCATGAACGACAAGCAGTTAAAAGAATTTGAAGAGTATATGGAGTGTAACTTTGCCATCAGTTTACCGGGCAAGGCGCGTTTTCGTGTCAACACATTTACCCAACGTGGTAACTCAGGCATGGTGCTTCGACATATCCCTGACTATATTCCAAACTTTAAAGAGCTAGTCCTTCCTCCTGTTTTAAAAGATATTTCTATGACTAAACGTGGTTTAGTCATTATGGTAGGCGCAACTGGTTCTGGTAAATCTACTAGTTTGGCATCAATGATTGATTATCGAAATGATAACTCGCAGGGTCATATTGTTACTATTGAAGACCCTATTGAATTTACGCATGAACATAAAGGCTGCCTTGTTACGCAACGTGAAGTCGGTGTAGATACTGATAGCTACGAAATAGCGATGAAAAATACGCTTCGTCAAGCACCTGATGTTATTTTATTGGGAGAGGTTCGTGATAGAGAAACCATGGAGTATGCAGTAGCCTATGCCGAAACAGGTCACCTCTGTTTAACCACATTACATGCAAATAGTACGAACCAAGCTTTAGATCGTATCATTAACTTCTTTCCTGAAGAACGCCGCGACCAACTCCTTATGGATTTATCCTTAAACCTTAAAGCCGTTGTATCTCAACGTTTGGTGAGAAAAGATAAAAAGGACGGGCGTTTACCTGCTGTAGAAGTCATGTTAAATACACCGATGATGGCTGATTTAATTCAAAAAGGTGACGTAACAGGTATGAAAGATCTCATTGCTAAGTCAAATAACTTGGGTATGTGTACTTTCGATCAGGCTCTGTTCCGCTTAATTGATGCAAAAATGATTTCAGTTCAAGAAGGTTTGCGCAACGCTGACTCAATAAATGATTTACGTTTACAATTAAAACTCAATAGTCGTCATTCGAATAAGAGTGATTTCTTCAAAGGTACAGATGGTATGTCAATTGAAACTGTTGATGAGTTATAAATAGAGCTTGGATACGCGAATAACATTGACCTTTAATAATAAGAATAATAATAGAGTTAATATAAAATGAAAATAGTACCTTATCTTGAGGCGATGGTTAAAAAAGATGCTTCTGACCTTTACCTAACCACTGGCGCTCATGCTTTTTTAAAAGTAATGGGTGAGTTTGAAGCTATCTCAAAAAACAAATTGAAACCGGGTGTCATTGCCGCTTTTGCTAAAGACCTCTTATCAGATAAAGAATGGGATGTTTTTAGACGCACAAGAGAAATGAATAAAGGTATCTCCGTTGCTAACTTAGGTCGCTATCGAATTAACTTTTATTTTCAGCGTGGCGAAGTATCAATGGTAATTCGCTATGTTCGTTCAGATATTCTCGCGCCTGAAGATTTAGGCTTACCTGAAGTACTGAAAAGCCTAGTCATGAAAAAAGAGGGCTTATTCTTATTTGTAGGGTCGACAGGTGCAGGAAAATCAACTTCAATGGCATCTTTAATCCAATATCGAAATGAAAGAAAATCAGGACATATTCTTACTATTGAGGACCCGATTGAATTTACCTACCGCCATGATAAATCAATCATCGGTCAAAGAGAGGTAGGATTTGATACCCTTTCTTATGAAAACGCGATGCGTGAAGCCATGCGTGAAGCACCCGATGTCATTATGGTCGGTGAAATCAGAAGTTCTGCAACCGTTGAAGCAGCCATGGGCTTTGCTGATACAGGACACTTAGTGATGAGTACTTTACACGCAACCAACACTATTCAGGCACTAGAACGCCTTATGTACTTATTACCTTCTGAGCATAAAGAACGTGTGCTTATGGACATCTCATTAAATTTAAGAGCGATTATTGCGCAACGACTCATACCGGGTATTGATGGTCGATATGCACTTGCCACTGAAGTATTAGTAAACTCACCGTTTAGTGCAGAAGTTATTCGTAAAGGTAACCTTCAAGGCTTAAAAGATATTATTGAGAAAGGTGCTGTCGACGGTATGCATACTTTTGACCAATCACTCGCTGAACTATATAAAAACGAAAAGATCACACGTGAAGAGGCATTAGAACATGCTAGCTCTAAAAATAACCTAGAATGGATGCTGAACTTCAATGAAGAAGATGGAGATCAGAAAATCTCTACCTTAAGTGCCCCATCAATGGGAAAAAGCGCACTCCCTGATTTAGTTTAGCGAGCTTACCATTCAGGTGTTTTTCTGAATGGATAACTCGATTATTAGAACGAACGCAGAGAGTCGTTAGCGAGCTTCCCATTTAGGTGTTTTTTGAATGGTGAACTCGATTATTAGAACGAACGTAGAGAGTCGTTAGCGAGCTTACCATTCAAGTATTTTTTTGAATGGTGAACTCGATTATGTCGGCATCTGTTTGCCGACGTTGTTTTAGTATTTAATATACTCCAGAAACAAGCAAAGCAGCTTCCGTTTTGTGACAGATAACTCGACAGATATTACTAGACGAACGGAACGAACATTACTTCAACATATCAAAAAAGCGCTCAGTACGAAAACGCCAATTCCAGATAGACCAATTTTGTCTAGTAATAACAGACATTAAAGTACGCGTGGCATGACCGCGAATTTCAGAACGTGGGATCATACCGTAGTAGCGAGAATCAGCGCTATTATCGCGGTTGTCACCCATTAAAAAGTAGTGGTCTTTGGGTATCATCGTTTTCTTAAAATTTTGCAGCGGATTAAAAGCGTCAGGTTTTACTTGGACTGTATGCGGCTCTAAATCACTCAATGATTCAATGGCATAAACACCACCTGATTCTTTATCAACATCACGTTTAGGTGCTAATGATGTATCATCAATTTGCTCGTACTTTGCAGCTTCACCATTAATAAATAAGCGATTATTTTTTACTTCTATAGTATCACCTGGTAAACCTACAAGACGTTTAATCAGGCGTTTATTGGCAGCTTCAGAAGTGAAAACAATAATCTCTCCACGCTTTGGTTCACCCAAACGGGCAAGAGAAATACTCGTAAAAGGGACTTGTAAGTCATAAGCTAGCTTGTTCTCCCACACAACATCGCCTTCAAGGATAGTTGGTTTCATCGAACCTGTCGGTACGGGATGCCAATCTGCAATTGCGCCTCTAAATATAAATAAGAAGAAAATAAAGATGATAAAACCCTTATTATCTTTAAGCACCGATGTTAATTTTTTCATATTCTTTTATCCTACCTTGTGTAAAGATCCATTTCTTATAACTTGTTATCAAAATAGTGTTGCAAGAAAGTATCAAAATCTAGTGTATCGTCTGCTTCTAACTGTGCTTGTTGTTTGAGTGACTCGCTAGCCATGAGTTCCATTCTTTTCTTATATTCAGGATCTAGGGACCGTGTTAAAAAATAATCACGGTGCTCTTCAGATTTTCGTTTAGCAAATTGGTAGTAACTACCATCACGGTTCATAATATCACTTAACACTTTAGCGGATGGCGTTTTATCAGGAAACAATAATAGCTCACGCTGACTTTCTAAAGCCCTAATGTAACAAGTTTCACTATGTACGCTGTTAAGTATTTTAGCCACACCAAGCATTTCATCAAAGAGTTGATTGGCCCAACTTGTTAGCGTGATAGCATCACCGTTTTGTTTTAGCGCTAAATTTGGCTTACGTCCTTGGTGCGCTACAAGACTCTGATTTTTATCAATCTCTTTGGCTTCATCAGGGGTAATTTCAGGGCTATCTTGTAACAAACAAAAGAGCATAAATAACTCAAGAAAATAGAGTTGTTTATGGGTTAATCCCGCGGGATGAAAAGCATTGATGTCAACAGAGCGTAATTCAACATATTGTATGCCACGTTGCTCAAGAGCATCGGTTGGTTTTTCAAAGCCCTGTAAGATTTGTTTAGGGCGAACGCTACTGTAATATTCATTTTCAATCTGTAAAATATTGGTATTGAGTTGCAGATAAGTGTCGCCATCTTTTAAGCCAATGTTTTCATATTTTTCATGGGGTGTATTAATGGCACAACGTAGGCTATCAATATATTGCTCTAAAGAATTATAATTTGCTTTAATACCGCGCTTATCTTCTTTACGGTTAGTGTAACCAATATCACCCATACGTAACGAAGTTCCAAAAGGCTCATAACAGGTAAATTCATTAAAGACTTTCATTGTCTCTGGCTTTGACATGCCCGATAGGAATGATTTACAAATAGCGGGTGAAGTACCAAATAAGTATGGGATCAACCAGCCGTAACGCTGAATATTACGGGTCATTCCCATATAGCGTTCACTGATAAAATCTTGCGAACTTTTATCTTGCTCACCTTCAAGCTTTTGAAAAGCAGGCCAGAAATCAACGGGGACAGAATAATTGAAGTGGATGCCTGCAATAACTTGCATCATTTTGCCATAGCGTTCAGCTAGCCCTTGACGATAAATAGACTTCATTTTCCCCGCATTGCTTGTCCCATAGTTAGCAATAGTAATGTCCTCTTCACCCCGAATTACACAGGGCATACTGGTTGTCCACAGTAATTCATCCTTTAGTTTTTTGTAAACAAAGGTTTCTACATCGAGTAGGAAGTCTAAAGACTTGTGCGCGCGCTCACAGGGTGGAGTGATTAGCTCTAATAACGCTTCAGCATAGTCAGTAGTAACCCAAGCGTTTTTTAGGGCAGAACCAAGAACTTTGGGATGAGGCTCTTGAGAAATATGCCCTTCGCTGTCTACGCGTAGGCTTTCTTTTTCTAAACCTGTAAGGGAATTTTTGAGTAAGGGAGCAAAGCCTTTTTCTTCAATTTGTTTTAAGCGATTTTTCAGTGTTTGGTACACGTTGCCTTCTTTGGATAGAAATTTAACAGTGGCTCAAAATAGCCTTAATTGAC
>JAZGFW010000053.1:0-2089 GCA_036479895.1 Cocleimonas sp.
CATCATGTGGGTTAACCGCCCATGCATGTGAAAAGGGTTGAAATTGAATCATACCAATAACGGCGACAATAATAATTGCCGCCAATGTTGCTACAGGTAAATAATAAAGTAAGGGCGTTAAAAACAACAACGTAATACCAACAATAATGCCTGATACGATTGCTGTAAAACCTGTTCTTGCACCAGCATCAAAAGCCACTGCGGTGCGTGAAAAAGAGCCCGAAACAGCATAACCTTGGGTAACACCGGCAACTAAATTTGCCAAACCTTTACCAACCATTTCTTGATCGGCTGACAAATGCTGTCGTGTTTTTGATGCTATAGCCTTAGCAATTGAGAAGGCTTCAACAAAACTCAACAAAGCAATCATCAAGGCAGGTAAAAGCAAAGAAGATATATGTTCAAACGGAACAGCAGGAAAAATAAATGAAGGTAAACCACTTTCAATATCACCCACAACTTTTCCATCCATCTTGTCAAAACCGATAAACCAAGAAAGTAAAATAGTAATAACAACGGTAAATAAAATACCCGGTAGCTTAGGTGTAAATTTCTTAAACAAGATCAAAAGGAGTAGTGAAAACCCGCCCATGAGCAAGGTCGGGAAATGTGTTTTATCGGGGATAGCAATTATCAAATTCCACAGTGTCTCATATAAATGATCGCCTGATTCAGAATCAATCCCCAGAATTTTACCGATTTGTAAGCTACTGATGACCACTGCCGCAGCATTCGTAAAGCCGATAACAACAGGATGCGATAAAAAATCAACCAAAATACCTAAGCGCAATAAACCTAGAACAACTTGCATAACCCCCGCCAAAATCGCCAGCATAGCGGCATAAATAATATATTGCTCAGCACTTAAATTAAAAGGGATCAGTGCGGCCGCTGTCATTAAAGAAATAATGGCAACGGGGCCATTTTGTAACTGTCGAGAAGAGCCAAATAAAGCCGCCACAATCGGCACTAGAAAAGCCGCATACAAACCCATTTGAGGAGGAAGCCCCGCCAACTGAGCATAAGCCATAGATTGAGGGATTAATACAAGCGCAACAGTTATACCCGCAATAATATCAGCCTTAAGAATCTCAGGGGTTTTTAGCTCCGCAATCCAATCAAGAAAAGGCACAAAACGCTTTCCTGCATCCTTCGCTAACTGGGTTAAGTAATCAGTTATCATAGTTACTGCTCTTTTTACTCTGTGCAAAAACATTTCATTTTCTTATCAAATAGTTAGATCAAGGTACTAATCAACTAAACATGCTTTCAACTTTTCTGTTAAGTCCTTTTTATTGAAGCTTACTTTCCCTTCTCGAGCAATTATCTCTACGCGGTTATCATCTGCACCATCAATTGATTCTAACGACATTTGCTGCCCTGAACCATTAAAAATTTTCCAGCCCTTAGTTGTGTTTAAAATAGCCTTAATGCGAAAATCATTACTAGCAAGTTCTTTAAATAATACGTTTAAGCCATTAATATCAAATAAATTATTTGCAGGGAATTTGACACCAACACTACGATAGCCATCACTCATCATAGTGCCAGCGTTTATTACTGAGTCATGGTGGGCAGGATGACTGGCCTTTCTTGTCTGGTCGCTGACCTTATCTAACAGCGCTACATTTAACTTACCAAATTGTGTCGTAAGTATCGCTAGTTTTGATGGTGTGAGCCGATCCATGTATTCAGAATAGTTATTAATAACCTTCTCACTACACAGGTCAATTTTATTGGCTATAACAATATCAGCTAAGGCTAATTGATCAATAAAGTTTTCGTGTGTCGTATATCGAGAATCCTGCAAGTGGCGTGGATCAATCAAACACAAAGTTGCACGAATATTCAATACATCTTTAAAATATTCGCCACGTAAGGTATCTAATACTCGCTTAGGATGCCCAAGCCCAGAAGGCTCAATCAATAAACGGTCGGGGCGTGTTGCTTTCAAGGTTCGATTAACCGCTACTTGCAACGGCACACCCGCTGAGCAACACATACAGCCACCAGGAATTTCTTTAACCGCAATACCCTTTGCATGATATATAGCGCCATCAATACCAATATCACCAAACTCATTAACTAA
>JAZGFW010000054.1:0-17527 GCA_036479895.1 Cocleimonas sp.
ATGTTTTTCCAAAGGGTGAACTCAATTATGTCGGCGTGTTTTTGCCGACCGGTTAATTAGGCACAGAACTTTTTAAATCTATAAGCTTAAAAAGAATTGCACCTATTCAATATAAGTAGAGCTTCCCATTTGGATGTTTTTCCAAATGGTGAACTCAACAGTTATCGCTTAATAATCGAGTAGTCCATTTTAAAAAACAAAATGGCTAGCTCGCTAACGATTCACTACGTTCATTCTAATAATTGAGTAGCCCATTTTAAAAAACAAAATGGCTAGCTCGCTAAATTATATCGGTGTTTTGCCGACGTATTTACACTTATGGGTATGCTGTTTATATGCATACCCAAGTGACTTATTTTACAGTTGCAGTGATTGTCATTGTTGCAGTTTCATCTGCATCAAGATCAAAAGTATTTGATGCAACAGCATTTACGCCTGCGCCTGATGCCATTGTAGCTGCACCACCATTACCACCAGTAATTGCAATAGTAGGCACTCCTACAACCGTCATTGTTGCTGGTACGGTATCAGTAAGCTCAATACCTGTAGCTGTTGCAGCACCTGCAGCATTAACAACAGTGATTGTATAAACAACAGTCGCACCAGGGATGTGGTATAGGTTTCCTGCTGTAATAGGTGTACCACTAGCATCCATAGCTGTTACAGCTTGAGTTTTCTTTACCGTTAAACCTGCTGCATTGATGATGTAAGTACTGGTGGCAGAATGTTGCGCATTTCTAATAGATCCATCAGTTGCTGTACCTGAACCATCAGCAAAGACAGTATCAACTGCTGCAGGGTCATCGGCAGAGCCAGTAGCAGTAACTCCAGTTACAGTAGCAAGTACATCAACAAGAGATTTTTTACCATTTGAAACATTAGTTCCGTTAGCAGGAATATCACATTCAACAGTTATATTAACGGTATCTCCACTTGCAATAGACATGGCTGCCGGGTTTGCTGGTGCTGTGATTGTACAACCCGATGTATTAAATTCATCACCAGCTGTACCAAGAGCACCACTATCTGTAACAACAGCGCTGAAGCTTTCAGTACTATTACCTTCATTTGTTAATACGTAGCTTAATTCTGTATCACTAGCTGCACCTGTTTGTTCTGGTTGTACCGTTTTCTCAGTTGCTGCCCCTGTTACAAGTAAGTCAATTTTTTTATCTACAACAAAGTGTGTTGGTGTTCCTACTGTACCAGGAGTAGCGTTACCTGTAGGTGAACTTGCAATCGCTGTTTGACCTGTTCCACCAACAGAGTAGGTGATTGATGCTGTGTTGTTAATATCTGTACCTGCAGCTGTACCAATAGGTGCAGCCCAAACAGACCCCGTAGTAGCTGCTAAAACAGCAACGCTAAGTAGCGTTTTAATTGTTGTCATTGTTTTCATTTTTATATCTCTCTCTTTTTATATTTAAGTGTATTTGATAGTGTGTTTATTTTTATAGTTATAACTATCAGTTATTTAAGGCGAACTCTAAAACCAACTGTCTTTTGGGCTTTAGGCGCCAAGTTTCCAAGGTACTGCCAACGAATATGGGTATAATCAGACGCTTTAGCAGGGTGGTATTTACCGTCTCTGCTACGAACTTTTAGCGTGCCTTTGTTCCCATAGTGTCTTCCACCGTCAACAGAAAATTGCGATTTAGTGCCTCTGCCTTGGATAGAATTAGGTAAATAAACCGTATGCTTCGGGATTGGGTTAACAATCATGATGTTGCTTGCTGGTTTATTACTGATGTTTTGGAAAAAAGTGTTGTACTGCACCGTTTCACCCGGTAACACTTTTTTAGCAGGGATGAACTTGTAGCTCTTCTTTCCATTTTGATTAACTACCACCATTTTCTGTACTTTTGAGGTTACTTTGATGTGACCTTTTTGTGCAGCAATAGCGGTTGAGTTAAGTAGCATAAGGCTAGCAATTAGTCCTAGTGCGATTTTCCATGTTGTGTTTATTTTCATTTTTGTACTCCTTTGTTGATCGTTTAATATTGTTTTTAATTAATGATGTAACTTAGTTTTATTTCATGCTGTATACCCGCATTAAGACTCCCTAGATTAATCGTAGCGATCTTGCTAGAGGCGTTAAAGTTGGCATTGTCGTCACCACTAAGATCGGTCAAGTGGTTACTACCTAAGTAAATTGTATTGGTTTTATAGGTCATATCAGCAGGGCTTGGATCGGTTATCACTACATTGTTGATAACGCCCGTTCCTGTCGTTGAAACGATAATTTTGTAGGTTACTTTTGCCCCTGTTATGGCTTTGTTGCCACCTTTTGGGTCAACCACACTGACAATACTTTTCTTAATCGCTAAAGTAGGTGGGGTCGCTGAATCTATCGTTACAAAGCTACGGCGCGCTGAGTGTGAGGCATCGCGGTTGCTATCATCGCTACCTTCACTGTCTGCAAAAACAGTATCAACAACATTGATGTTATCTGCAGTTGTTGTTTGTGTAACAGTTGTTCCGTCATTGTTTTTTTGTGCGACGGCGCTTAATGAGACCAGTGAGCTTTGCCCTGTTGTTAATGCTTGCCCGTTAAAGTTGAGTGGAATATCACAATGTACTTTTACAGTGGCTTTAATATCAGGTGCTAAAGTTATTGTGCTGTTGGTAATAATAGGTAATAGATTTGTTACTGCGCCCGTTGCATCAATGGTTTGAGTAATGCTGGTTTGACAGTTATTACTATCAAAATTGTCTGAGCTTAGAGTAGGGTTGCTAGCTAAGAGGAAGGTCTGTGTATCGTTGCCTTCATTTTTTAAGGTAAAACTCAACGTCGACTGTGTATCACCAGGTGATACATTGGCATCGTTGTCGCCAGTCACTAATAAATCAATTTTACGATCTACTTTAAAGGTAGTTGCCTGCCCATTACCGATGCCCGGAGCATTATTGCCAGTTGGTGTGCTCTCAATAGGTTGCTGTACATCACCTGCAATAACATAGGTAACAACTGCTTTATTGGAAATATCCGTACCCGCAACCACGCCTTGAGCTTGAGCATTAGTGCTGAGCAATAAGCTAGTAAGGTAATAAAAAGGAATTAATAAAGCAGATGCTTTTTTCAAATCCTTTTGTTTTAGGTGTTGGCTATAAATCATTTTATCCATTATTTTTATAATTTTGAATCTGAAACCTTTTGTCGTTAGCCTGTTTATAGTTAGTAGTATTGGCTTTACGAAGATTGTCAGATTTATATTGACAAGAATATATCAAAAACTAGCTGAATATATGATGAATGGTAGGTTATAACTTTAACTAATTATAAAGAGCGCCTATTTTATAGAACATAATGAATAGTTTTAGAGTCTTGTAACAGGGTGTTAAACTAGGTAAATGGCTGAAAGACGACTGCGTACAAAAGAAAAACGGAAACGATCAAAACTTGCAGCAAGCAATGCAAGAAAGGGAATCGGAGCTCGCATTCTAAAACTTACTTTTTGGTTCGCTGCTATAGCTTTGGTACTTTGGGCGTTAACGGGTTGGTACTTGGGCGTCAAGGCTGAGAAGGTTTTTAAAGCTTACTTACAAACACACTCAGAAGTTGTGGGTGAAAAACTACTACGCATTGAATTATTGAGTTATCGCAAAAAATTGTTTGGTGCTGAAGCGCAATTAAGTTTAAGTTCTGATGTTCCACTGATTAGTGAGCAAGTAGGGGAGGTGGCAATACATGCGAAACTATTAAATGGGCCATTATTTATCACAAAAAGAGGGGTGAGTATTGGGAGTTCTCGTTGGTTTTTAAAGATAAATGAAGCAAGCTTGGGTGAATATGAACGTGAGAATATTCAAGCAATTTTTCCTAAGGCTCTACCCACTGCAATTGTGCGTACTGACTTTAAACAAAAGGCATATTACCTTGCAAGGCTTCAAACTAACTTTGCTAAAGCCTTGATAACGGGCGTTTACACGCTTGAAACAAAATATCAAGAAGAGCAAAACCGGGGAGCGATCACATTGAATGACTTTAGTTTTGGTTCACCCCCTAATACTACAGTCATGGCAGATAGCGTTAAAATCAGTTATCAACACCAAAAAGCCATTAGTGCTAGCTACAAACCAGGTACAACGTCAATGAGTATTCCTGTATTGACATTAACAAGTTCCAGCTTTGATAAAACACTGACTTTAAAGCTGAATGCAAGAAGTAACTTATCGAGCAAAGGTAACTTTTTAAACGGTTTTCTTAAACTGGGCTTAGAACAAATTACCTTAGAAGGCAATGCAGAAGTTTATACAAAAAACCATGCAGAAAAAAATATGCCCTTTGATACAGCAGAGCTATCTTTGTGGTTTAAAGGAATATCCGCAGATGGGCTGATGGCTTATAGCGAAGCAAATGCTGATTTAGATAATTTAAAACAACAAATAGACTGGACCTTAGAAGACTTAGGCGAGTTCCCTGAAGGTAGGGATGCGATTATTCATTTGTACGCTAAGATTGAAAGCGATGATAAAAAACTCAATAGCGTGATAATCAAAGAGGTTTTTCAAGATGAAAATAGTTTGCTTCAACTTGAATTTACTGCGCAACAGGGTGATGATAAATCTTATTCTAAAACACTGTTAAGACCCGTTGATAAGGCTTTGCTTGCGGGAGAGATGGAACTTGATTTAAGTGATGATATTCAAGATTTTATTTCAGGTTTTTTAAAAGAAAAGGAGGCTAAAGAAAACTGGCTAAGTAAGAAGCAAATTAAACTTTTGTTTAAAGATAATAAATTTCATCTTCAATAGTGAAAAACTGATAAGAACGGTTATACTTAGATAGGCTTTATCTAAATTGGGAAGATTAATGCGTAATACTATAAAAAATCTAATAAAATACAGTGTGCTGATGAGTGCACTTTTAATGGCCAAAACAGTCAGTGCAGAGGTGTGGAACTCAGGCAATAATTACTGGAACGATGGTTGGGAAGTTAAATACCAACAATGGGCGGCTACTGAATGGAAAGAGGATTTCTTTCTAAATAAGGTCAACCGTCCTGCCTACTTTGGCATTCCACATGATTGCGCTGATGCCGTTTATTTGATGCGTGGGGTATTTTCTTATGAAAACAAATTACCCTTTAAAATCCACTACTTAAATAAGAAAGATAAATATATTACTAACACCATGAGTAATTGGGACAAACTTCCAGAAGATCAACGTTTTCGTAACTTTGCTTTATTTATGATTGATCGCGTGGGAACGCGCAGCTTACCTAAAGACTCCTTTCCTGTTGCGCTATCACAAATTAAAGCAGGCGATTTGTATGTTGAACCCGGTACACACTCGTATGGAATAACAGGGATTACAGACACAGGGGTTACCGTGCTGATGAATTCAACAACCCCCGCATCGCCTAAAAAAATGATTAAACTTTACTCTTATCCCTTCTTTATTCCGCATGATCCTGTCGGTATGACGGATGGTTATCGCCGTTTTAAATGGCCCCGGAATATTAATAAACCTGCGCAACAGCAACCGGGTTTTAGTAATGAGCAATACCAAGTCGCACAGCAAACAGGTTTAAACTATGTGCCTTTTACGGATGTGATTTCTAAAAAGCTACAACGTCGCGCTGAACCTTTGGAAGAGAAAACCATGCGTTTGATGCATAGTTTATGTTCATTCGCTAAGGAGCGGGTTAACTATGTGAATGATGGTTTAAATCATCTCAATAAAATACGCGCCAAAGGAAGGCAGTGTATGAATGCCAAAGAATATGATTATTACTCCACGCCCTCGCGAGACAAACGCCTTTATCGTTTTTTCCAGGAAGTGCAAAAAATTGCCTATGAAGGTGGTAAAATGGAAGAGGATAAGGTCAACGGGCAAATTTTGGCGCGTTCGATTTTCCATCCCGATTTACCAGAAAGTTTGCTTACTGAACTCGATAACTTTTGTGGTTTAGCGATTTATCCGAATGATAATGTAAAGCATATCAATTTACGACAAATGTGGGAAAAGTTAGAAAGAGGTACTGTATCATCTGATCCACATGCACCATTTGATAACCGCTGGGGCTTGACTGAGCAAAGGTTTGTGGGTAGCTGTAAAACGTACTAATTTTTAAAACTTGGTCATAAAGTGTTTAGTTTGGCAGTTTATGCAGAGTTATAAATTAGTAGAGACCTTTGCACGAATCAGGTGACGAGTAAAAATAACTAAAACTTCACTGCTTTTCGTTGGAAAACTTGCTAATAACCAGTTATTAGCTTCATTTCCCGCCTCAATCAGTAAAGTTTTAGCCTATTTTTCTTTCGCCACTGACTCGTGCAAAGGTCTCTAGTAATACTTTTAACGCTGAGGTTTTTTACAGAGAATCTATGAGAAAAATAAACTTCTCTACTCCCTATATTTTCTGGGTCTCGCTCTGAGATCTTTGTCGTTAGATCTTTATTAAAAATCACTATGCTCTAATCAGCCCCTGTGGTTAAATGCCATTTTTATACTAAACCTCTTATAATCATGGCACGTAGACGTTCAAAAAAACAAAGACTCCCGCAAGAACCCGTAGAAGCAACGATAGAATCACTAAGTCATGAAGGGCGTGGAGTGGCGCATATTGACGGTAAAGCTGTTTTTATTAGTGGTGCGCTACCTGGCGAGAAAGTTACTTTTATTTATACCTTGCAGTCACGTAAGCATGATGAAGGTAAAATTGAAGAAGTTTTAGAAGCATCGCCTGATCGTGTAGAACCTAAATGTGAGCATTATGCGATTTGTGGGGGCTGTTCTTTACAGCACTTAAGTTCTGAAGCACAAATAAGCTATAAACAAACCTCTATGCTTGAGTCACTCAAACATCTAGGGAAAGTAGAGCCACAAGAAATATTTGAAGCGATTAAGGGCGATAGTTGGGCTTATCGTCGTAAAGCGCGACTAGGTGTTAAATATGTCCATAAAAAAGACCGTGTGCTAGTGGGCTTTCGTGAGCGCCATGGTGGTTTTTTAGCGGTGATGGATTCTTGTGAAGTGTTGCACGAAAGTGTCGGCAAAAAGCTCGATCTGTTCCAGACGCTCATTTATGATATGGGTTCACGCGATAGTACACCTCAAATTGAGGTGGCAGTAAGTGATGATGGTATTGCTCTGATAGTGCGCCACTTAAAACCTCTGTCTGAAAAAGACCAAGCAATGTGGATCGTATTTGCTAAAGAACATAATTTTCAACTCTTTCTGCAACCCAAAGGCCCAACTACAGTACATTGTATTTGGCCAGATAACCCAGCCCCATTATATTATGAGCACGAAGCTTTTAAAATCAGAGTAAATTTTGGCCCGCAAGATTTTTTTCAGGTTAATAACAGTATAAATATTCAAATGGTGCCACGCGCTGTTGCGCTATTAAAGCTTACAGGCAAAGAACGGGTGTTAGATTTATTTTGTGGTTTGGGTAACTTCACTTTGCCGATAGCAAGAAATGCAGCGCAAGTAACAGGTGTCGAAGGTGATTTTGTGATGGTCAAAAGGGCACGCGAGACAGCGCTTGCTAATGGCGTTGAAAATACCGATTATTTTTCCTGTAATCTGATGGGTACGGAGCTTGAGCTGAAAACAGAGCCATGGCTAAAACAAAAATATGACTGTATTTTACTTGATCCACCGCGTTCTGGCGCTAAAGAAATTATTGAACACTTTGGTAAGCTCGGCGCAAAGCGAATTGTCTATGTATCATGCCATCCTGCAACCCTAGCACGTGATGCGGGTGAGTTAGTTCATACTCATGGCTATAAATTACTAGGGGCAGGGGTGATGGATATGTTCCCACAGACAGCACATGTTGAGTCGATTGCTGTGTTTGAAAAGAAGTAGCTACCAGTTGAGACCTTTACACGAATTAGGTGACGAGTAAAAATGCTTAATGTTTCACTACTTCTCGTTGAGAAGCGTACTAATAACCCGTTTTTAGTACGTTTTCCGCCTCAACTAGTAAAATATTAGCCTATTTTTCTTTCACCACTGACTCGTGCAAAGGTCTCCAGTTATCTTTTATAATTTACCGTTCATTCACGAATAAAATCTGTTATCAATAAAAACTAGCCGTTTAAGGGTAATTGGCTGGTTAGTTTTTAAGCATAAGCCTATCGTTGTGTTCATCAAATAAATAATAAAGATAAGACTATGAACAAGACATACACCATTCAAAAGACCCAGCAAAAAGAGCTATCACGAAATAAAGCGATTATTGATTACTTTCTCATCGATAATCAGGGCAAGCAACGTACGGTACATGCAGTCGCAAGCTTAGGATTTGGTAAAAAAGTTAAATCCATTCGTGCCAAATATTATCGCGAAACACCTTTAGTAAAGGCTTTATCAAAAGCTAACAATCAACAAAGAATTGAAGTAAGTTACACTAAGTTTAATAAAAAACCTCGTATATCATTACTACCAACAAATAGAAAACCAACTTCTGATTCAAGCTACCAAGATGTATACAACGATATGATGTACAAAGAAAAGCTGGGCTTTGCTACTCCCAATTTTTACACTTTGGGAATGTGGTCTATTTTAGCTGTCATGCTCTGGATGGTTTACATGTCAATTAGCACTTTTAGCTAATATTTTGTTACTGAGGTTAATTTAGTTATGGACCCGATAATGCAAAAAACTTATTTAATTAAATCACGTACGTTCAAAGAAATTACGGATGGAAAAGGTGCTTTGGAGTATTTACTATTGGATGAAAATGGCATTGAACGAAAAGTAACAGCTACTGCGCAGCAAGGGCGAATTAGAGAGCTTAAGAATATAAAAGCGGTCTATAAACGCGAATTTCCTTTAGTGAAAGCATTGGTAAGGGCATCGGTTAACGATACAGTTTATGTGGATTTCTCAAAGTTTAATGCAAAAAATCCTCGTCAAAAAATAGTTAAAAATAGCATTAAACCACTATACAAAGGTACTACTTATTTTTTTGAAATTCAAGGAGTATTAACCGATAAAGCACGACTTTTGAAGTTATTTATTATCAGTCTTGTGGGCTTTACGGGAATATTTATTGCGACGAACTATCACTAATTAAACTCTTCTATATCTGATTTTATACGCTATGAATCCTTGAATAAAAATCTTATATGATATACTTTCCGACCAACTTTATTAAACAACTTTACGTGACTACTGTGCCTAAAAAAAATATCCTGTTATTACTACTTACGTTGGGGACTTTATACCCTAGCTTTAGTTATTCTGAAGTTGATAATTCTTTTTTGATGAATGAAATTGCACTAAGGTCAGCAAAGTCAGATTTATCAAGTACCCGTAAATCTTCCATCGTAGATTTTTTAAAAAATTCTAATGAGGAAGTTGAAAATGTTACAAAAAGGACGAAGGAAAGTAAAAAGGAAGATAAAGAAGGCTATGTAAAACGCAATAATATTAGAGATTTGTCTAGTGATTCTTCTCGAATAGATCAAATTGCATCAACAGGCACTTATCGAAAGAAATTTGATTCTAAAGTTGGAATAAAAGAAATAAAAAAACCAAAAGCGAAAAAAATAACAAAGACGGCATCGATAACAAGGCCAAGTGAAAATTTTATAGAAAAACCAGTAAAAAAACTACTTGATAAGGTTAAATCATCCAGTAAAAAATCAAAAACCAGTAGTAAAAAAGTACGTTATTGCTTGGGCGGGAGTTACAAAGCTTTAGATAAAGTAACAAAAAAATATGCTGCGCCCATTAACAAGTACAGCAAAAAGTACGGTGTTTCTAAAGCATTAATTAAAGCCGTGATTACGGCTGAGAGCTGTTTTAATCCAAAAGCACTTTCACCAAAAGGCGCTCAAGGTTTAATGCAGTTAATGCCAGCGACAGCAAAACGCTTTGGGGTTACTGATCGGTATAATCCGGATTTGAATATCAAGGCAGGTACAAATTATTTAAAGTTTCTTTTAAAATACTTTAAAAATGACATGATACGCGTTATAGCTGCTTATAATGCAGGTGAAGGTGCAGTGAATAAATACAAAGGCATTCCACCTTATAAAGAAACTAAAAACTATGTGAGAAAGGTAGCTACTTTGTATACGCTTTTCAGTAATGGAAAAGGTGTTTTGACCGCAGAAGCACTAAAAGCATCATTATTAAAAATCAACTTACCCACAACCCCAGAAGAAATACGCCGAATTATCTTTGTACCTCGTGCTATGCCATCTTCGCGTTTTAGCCCTTATAAGAATCGGTTACGAAATATAGCCCGTGGTAATTGTGCTAATAGAACCAGCACACGTTTAAAAAAGTCTACGGTAGTTGAAGGCGGAGATGGAATTTGGCAAAGAATTTATAATGCTAAAGCAGGTGAGACATTGAGCCAAGTGATGCGAAAAACAGGTGTTCATAAGCTTAAAATAGCACAAATGAATGGCATTAGACCAAGATCAAAACTAAAAATGGGTCAACGTTTATTAGTTTGGGAATGTAGAAAATAAGTTTGAGATTATCTTTAGTTTGCTATTATGACTACCATTAGTAAGAAATACGTGCAATTCCATGATGAATATTAAGCATATTTTCATAGAATGGTTTAAAATACTGTAAATTAAGAATAAAAATAATACTATTGAATACGCTTCGGGCTGAAGCTATTCAACAATCGTTATCAGAGAAAATAATATGCGACCTGCAAGAGTCATTCTGAACGCAAAATCACCCTTGATTAATACGCCAGCTTGGTTGGCACTACGTGATCATTTTAATAAAGTTAAAAAAGTGCATATGCTCGATCTATTTGAAGAAGATCCTGAGCGTTTCGCGCGTTACTCCATTGAATTCAAAGACATGCTTTTGGATTACTCTAAAAACCGCGTTAACGATACAACCATGAAGTTGTTATTTGATTTGGCTAGGCAAGCTAAAGTTGAAGATTGGCGTGACCGAATGTTTGCGGGTGAAAAAATCAACACAACAGAAGGGCGCGCAGTACTTCATACAGCATTACGAAATCGTTCTAATAAACCGATATTTGTTGATGATGAAAATGTCATGCCAGAGGTTAATGCTGAATTAGAAAAGGCACGTGTTTTCTCTGAAAAAGTACGTAGTGGACAATGGATTGGGTATGCGGGTTTGCCTATAACTAATGTGGTGAATATTGGTATTGGTGGTTCAGACCTCGGTCCTAATATGGTTTGTCGCGCTTTGTCACCGTATAAACATAATAATATTAAGGTGCATTTTGTATCAAATGTAGATGGTTCTCACATTGAGCAAATGTTAGGAAACCTTCGTCCTGAAACAACCTTGTTTATCGTTGCTTCAAAAACATTTACTACGCAAGAAACAATCACGAATGCGAATACGGCGAAGAAATGGTTTATGGGTGGTACAGGTCGTGTTACGGAAGACGATATTGAAAAACATTTTGTGGCTGTATCGACAAATACTAAAAAAGTAGCTGAGTTTGGTATTGATACCGATAATATGTTTCGATTCTGGGACTGGGTTGGAGGTCGTTACTCTTTATGGTCGACGGTTGGCCTAGCGAGTATTATCTACGTTGGCATGGCAAACTTTCTTAAAATGCTAGAAGGTGCGCATGAAATGGATAACCATTTTCAAAATGCTCCATTGGAAGAGAATATTCCCGTAATATTGGCTATGCTAGGTGTTTGGTATGGTAATTTCTTTGGTGCTGAGTCAAGTGCTGTGTTGCCTTACGATCATTACTTACGTTTGTTGCCTGCTTATCTTGAACAGGCCGATATGGAAAGCAATGGTAAGTCGGTAGATAGAGAGGGCTTACAAACTACATATTCAACAGGTAAGGTGATTTGGGGTGCGGAAGGTATCAATGGTCAACATGCTTTCTATCAACTATTACATCAGGGTACACGTCTAATTCCTACTGATTTTATTGCATCGGTTCAATCGCATAACGAACATGAGAACCATAGTGATATTCTAGCATCAAACTTTCTTGCTCAAACAGAAGCTTTGATGCGTGGTCGCAATATTGAAGAGACGCGTGAACAGCTTAAAAAATCGGGTGTAGAGTTACATAAAGCAGAGAACCGTTTGCCTCATATGATTTTTGAAGGTAATCAGCCAAGCAATTCAATTGTCATTAAAAAGCTAACACCACGAGCTCTAGGTCGTTTGATTGCGATGTATGAGCATAAAATATTTGTGCAAGGTATTGTTTGGAATCTAAATTCTTATGACCAATGGGGGGTGGAATTGGGTAAGAATTTAGCTAAAAATATTCTGGAAGAATTAGATTCTGGTGATAATATTCACTCACATGATAGTTCAACTACGGGGCTACTTAACTGGTATCGTAATAATAAAAAGTAGTCACTATTTGTTAGTTGACCTTGTGTAAAGGTCTCTAATTATTGTGATAGTTTAGTGAGCACGCCACTTTTACCTAAAAAATAAATACTTTTTTTATCGACTTCTGGCTCAACAGAGTAGCCAGCCGTGTCACCTTTATTGCGAGCTACTATTTTACCTGTGCTTGTATTAATCCAATGAATATTGCCTTGTTTGTCTGCCACTACAGCCAACTTTGAGTTTATAAGTGTGGGCAGGGTAGGTTCACGTTGTTTAAGGTCATCCATTTTCCAAATAGGGTCACCTGTTTGCGGATTTAATTTCCAGATATTACCTTGGTTGTCACTACTGAATACGCCATTTTGAGTAGCATTCAGCCCACTAGGTGTCGAAAAGGACTTTAACCAGACAGGCGTTCCACTATCCCCTTGGATTCCACTTGCATTTCCATTAAGAGATGAGGCAAATAGGGCGTTGCCAAGTACATTGATTTTGCCATCAATGTCGATCATTTTATCCAGTTCGGTTAAGCCACGGGGTAATGCGAGTGTCACTTCCCACTGAGGCTGTCCGTTACTGAGCTTATAGGCAACAAGTTTACCATTATCAAAACCACTAATTATATTGTCACCGACAATAACAGGAACGCTAGCACCTAAGTGGGTCAAAGCTGGCGGGCGTTGAGAGCGTTGCCAAATGAGTTCACCTGTTTGTGTCGATAGACCATGTAACTTGCCATCGACCGTACGTAGTGCAATACGTCCTCTTTTACTGGCTGAAACAGCTAAAACTTCGCTAGTTAAACGTTCTATCCAACGTACTATTCCTGTTTTACTATCCAAAGAAATTACATTTCCTTGTATCGTACCTATGGTTATTTGTTGTGTGTCGCCACCTTTGAATGAGCCATTAACACCTGCACTAATAGTTTCACTTATATTCTGTTTCCAGATAAGTTTTCCACTGCTCTTATTCCAAGCACTAACTGATTGAGAACCTGCAACGAATATTGTGTTACCACTAATATAGGGGTGAATTTTGTTTTCACCCATTGCACTGCCCGTTTTTACTTCCCAAACTTTTCTGGTAGGGATGGGTGATCCAATTTTTTTAAGTGGCTCTAGTTTCGTGGCTCGCGATGTTTTGTTGCCGAATAGCTGTGAGCTTCCTATAGATTGTTGGCTACAGGCGCTTAATAGCAGAAAAGTACTACTAACAATAACGGAAGTGAGAATGGTTTGTGTTTTCACCTTTTTAAGCACCGTCACCAATACTTTTACCGAGATCATCACGCTTCATTTTTAAAATTTGGCTGTTTTGTCCGCCTGAACTAAGTAAAGCTTTGTCGTATGACTCACGGGCTTTTGCGTAATCTTTTTTAGCCAAAAACAAATCACCCGTTAGTTCTGCGACTAAAGAACTATACGCTGTGTCTGTAATACTAGAAAGAATGCCTTTAGCATCATCTAACTTGTTACTACTAATCAAAGTTCGAGCAAGACGGACTTTTGCAACAGTAGCGATACTGCTGTGTGAGCTATTACTCGCAAGCTTTAACTGTGAAATACAGTCATCTACTTTATTAGCTTCGCAGGCAACTTTGGCAGCGTTTAAGGCAGCAAGAGGAGCGTAAGGGGTAGACCCATAATCATCATTCATTTTTTTGAGCAGTTCGCTATCACTCGAATTTTTATTAATCTGAGAGAAAATCTTGGAAGCACCTTCTGATTGATCGAGCTTGTGTTGTTGCCACTGTTGCCAACCAAACATACCTGCAATTGCTAAAGCAATACCCGCGATGACAGAAATACCATTGGTTTTCCACCAATTTTTCAGTTCTTCTGCTTTTTCGTCATCTGACTTTAAAATATTATCGTCTGCCATTTTTATTAACTCTTTTGTTTTACATTGATTTTTCGATTACGGCAGGACTATACCAGAATGGACTTTGCCACGTAATCATTTAGTTTGTCATGTGAAAGGGTTGTTTGTTGTGCTATTTTTTGAGTGTCTTCGCGTAAAGGTTTTATAATAATCTGTTGTGATTCAAGTTCATTCTCACCCAATATAAAGGCATAAGCTGCACCTGATTTATCAGCACGCTTTAATTGTGCCTTAAAGCTACCAGAGCCAGCATTAACCATCATACGCAGCTGAGGGTGGTCATTTCTTAAACTTTCTACAATTTTTAGCCCTGCTAGCTCTGCTTGATCGCCAAGCGCAACAAAGTAGGCGTGTGGAGCAGAGTCAGGAATCGTTTGTTGCTGTTCTTCTAGTAGTAATTGTATACGATCAATGCCAATACCAAAACCACAAGCGGGTGTTTCTCGACCACCGAGTTTTTTAACTAAACCATCATAGCGACCGCCTGCGCAGATAGTACCTTGCGAACCTAGCTCACCTGTAATCCATTCAAATACAGTTCGATTGTAATAATCTAATCCACGAACAAGGCGCGAATTTACCTGATATTTGATGCCCATAGTATCAAGGCGTTGTTTAAGCCCATCAAAGTGATCTTTGGACTCATCGTCTAAGTAGTCAAGTAAGCTTGGTGCGTTATCCACTAAGTCTTTCATCTTAGGATTTTTAGTATCAAGTATACGCAGTGGGTTTTTATGTAAGCGACGGTTTGAGTCTTCGTCTAGTTGATCTTGATGTTTGCTAAAGTAGTTAATTAAAACCTCGCGATAAATCTCTCGTGCTTCATTACTTCCAAGAGAATTTATTTCTAAACGCACATTACTGATGTTTAGTTTTTTCCAAAGCCTTGCGCCAATGGCAATGACTTCCGCATCAATATCGGCTGTTGTAATACCGTAAGTTTCGATACCTGCTTGGTAAAAGCCACGGTAACGACCTTTTTGAGGACGCTCATGGCGGAACATAGGACCGATATACCAAATGCGTTGTTGTTGGTTGTGTAGTAGACCATGTTGCATCATTGCGCGAACACAACCGGCAGTTCCTTCGGGTCTGAGTGTTAAGCTATCACCGTTACGATCTTCAAAGGTGTACATTTCTTTCTCAACAATATCAGTTGCATCACCGATACCTCGTTTAAAAAGGTCTGTAGGTTCAATAATGGGGGTGCGTAACTCGTTATAGCCGTAACTATTAAATAGCTCGCGTGCGCAAGATTCGATATATTGCCAAGAGGGAGATTGTTCAGGCAATATGTCGCGCATACCCCTAACAGCTTGAAGATTTTTTGCCATGTCGTTGTGTGTTGTTATGCCAATAAAGTTTTATTTTAACGTAAAGTTGGCAATACTGCCTTTAATATATTGGCTGATGTCAACAGGCTTACCATTAACAAACAGTGATAAACCTTGCGCATTACCAACCCTAAAAGTGAGTGGTTTTTCTAATTTCAAATTACGCTCTTGTCCGGCGGCCGTTTGACCTTCATAAACTGTTTTATTATTTGCATCTTTTATTCTCATCCAAACTTCTTTGGTAAACACGAGTTTAATGTTGATATCTTTTCCTGTGGTTTCAGGAAGCGAAGGTTTATCTTCGTTTTCACTTTGTGTTTGTTGTTCAGAAGGTGGTGTGTCAGAATTTTCGGCTACTTTTTTATCTATTTCTTTGTTTTCTTCGTTGTTCTTAGTTTTTCTATCAACAGAAGGCAGGAGTGGTTTGCTCTCTTCTTTTTGTAAGCCTGCCGTTGTTTTATTGGTTTTAACTTGTGCTTTTTCTGTTTGGTTTTTTAGTGGAATAGGGATAGGCATGGTGCCAATAAGTGAAGGCTTGTCATTAGCAGAACTACCTTGCTCTCCCGCTTGTTTTGAAAAACTATCCCAGGTGTTACTGACCCACTGATTAACGGTGGGTATCATAAACAAGCTGAATAGCGCTGCGATGAGTAATAGTAATAAAGCAAGCTGAGAAAGAATGGGCGATATTCTTCTCTCAGATTGATTCATGCTGGGTGATACTTTTATGTGGTAATCAAGCTCATCTGGGTTGGCACCGCGCAGTGTTTCATAAATGCGAATGGCTTTTGAGCTATCTTCATCCGCTTGTTTGGCATAATTTCGAATATAACCACGTACATAAGGAGGCTCAGCAAGTAGATGAAACTCTTCATTCTCCAAGTTGTTAATTACACCTTCTGATAAACATAAGGCAGTTGCCATTTGTTCTGGAGTAAAACCTGCACTGTCTCTATATTGAAGAAGCAGGGCACGTAAATCACCCGCTTGTGCAATTATTTTATTTTGATTTTTATCTTTAGCCATTGTTTTGTTATTTCCCTGAAAACTTTTTCTTAGAGTGAACTACTTATCTGTTCAGCTTCTTTGCTGGCAGGGAATAGTCTTAATAGCGCTGTTCTGCACGATGCAGCTTTGGCTGTTAATCCTACTTTGCTATTAATATCCACGCAGGCTTGCAATGCTTCTGGTGATGATCTACCCACACCTTCATAACGCATCATAAAAGCCTGTGCTTTGGGGTAGTTTCTTTTATCTTTATATAAAATTGCCAGCTGTAGTAAGGCAGAAGGAAAAGAGGATTTCTTTTTGAGTGCTGTACGAAAGTACTCTTCTGCTTTGGCATTATTATTTGTTTTTCTTAAACAGATACCTGCGTTGGTGTAAGCAAATTCTGGCGTACTATAAAGGGGGTCTTTAATGGCGACTAAGAATTGATTAACAGCTTGATTGGGGCGACCTGTATCACATAAAAACTGACCATAATTATTACGTATTTCAGGGTTTTTAGGTGCATATTGAACAGCTTTAGCAAAATAAAGGGCTGCCTTGTCATTCTGCTTTAGGCGTTGTTGTAATAAAGCAAAGTAGTGATTTGATTTGGCTGAACGAGGGCTTTGTTCCAATGATTTAAGTAGTTTTTCGTTGGCTAATTTTAAACGCCCTTTTTGTAAGTAGCGAATGCCAAGGTCAGCGTTATAGTCTGCAGCCTTCTTGTCGCCATTATTAAGTGAACAACCACTGTTGAATAGTAATGTAAAAAAGCCAAGCGATAAAATTGTAATCAATTTCTTTTTCTTATGTTCGATTGTTAATGAGTGTTGCATTGAATGTCCCCTTTCAATGATTGTTAAATTTGTCTTGAGACCTTTGCACGAGTCAGTGGCGAAAGAAAAATGAGCTAAAGTTTTACTGATTGAGGCGGGAAACGAAGCTAATAACGGGTTATTAGCAAGTTTTCCAACGAAAAACAGTGAAATTTTAGTCATTTTTACTCGTCATCTGATTCGTGCAAAGGTCTCGTCAT
>JAZGFW010000055.1:0-3831 GCA_036479895.1 Cocleimonas sp.
CCTTGTTGAGATGCATAATGTGTCGCTGGGTACATGGAGTTCCATACTTCATTAGAATATTCGACATAGACTTTCTGGCGAGGATTTAAACGTTTCTTAACGGTTTGTGCAAAGTTGCGCATAAAGCTATCAGTTGCTTTATGTGGCATAGAAAACCACGGCGCTGTCTGTGTTGCGTTGGCTAAATCAACCATAGTTTCCACAGGCATACCGGCATTATGATTCCAAAAAGCCGTTTG
This sequence comes from Cocleimonas sp., assembly GCA_036479895.1. Lineage (GTDB taxonomy): Bacteria > Pseudomonadota > Gammaproteobacteria > Thiotrichales > Thiotrichaceae > Cocleimonas. The sequence continues at coordinate 240 of JAZGFW010000055.1, forward strand.
TGGCGTAGCACGGTCACGCCAGTTTGCAAGCTTAGTTAGTTTTGTATTTTGCCACGGCATAAAGCGAATCGAATTAAAAGGACGCGCCGTTTGTAGGTATTCTTGATTAAAAGTTTGTCGGGTATACGTACTAGCGTATTTTTGAGGGATTACCTTGATATTACGAATATGATTACGCGGATTGATACGTGTGATATGAAGGCGTAACTTACGTTTTGCTGATTTTAAATTAAAGTCAATACGCCCCGGTACTTGACGAATAATATCAACATCACCATGTACCTTAATATCAGCATCACCTTGATATGTGACAAAATGACGACCCACAGGGAAGTTAGCGGGCATATCCCAAATGGCATTTATGGATGTGAAAATAGGTCTTTCACCGCGAGAAGGTAGGCGTGTTGGCCAGCCATTTGCATCAACAGAAACTTTATCAGACTCTTTGGTGTTAAAAGATTTTTTGCGGCTACAACCGGGGTCAATAGGGCGGTTACGTTGCCAGTCAAATTCACAGGATGTAATCCAACCCCGTGAAATTTTGAAAATATCAATAAAAGGATTGGATGAGCCTAAGTGATGTAAACCACTGGTGTTATAACCTAGCCGATTGCCCGGTGCTGCCTGAGCTAAAGCTACAAAAGCAATGAGTGCTGTGGAAAGTGAAAGTTTAATTAACATCCTTGTTAATTTCATATTGATCCCTTTGCTATTTTATTTGTTTAGATTTTAACCTTTCCAATTACATCTTGCACGAAAATTGTCCATAGAATAACTTGGGTTTTTAATCGTAATGTTTATGGTAAGTTCGTTTCTTACCTGCTCTTTGAGTGATGACACCTTCAATTTGTTCAAATTTAATTTCTATTGTGTCGTAAATATCATTCAATGGCACTAAAAAATGGCGTTCATCTTTAATTCGAAGTTGACGAAAAATGTACTCTGATTTGTTATCTACGGCAAAAACATAAGAACCATCACGAGCCACATATCCGGGGTCGATGATGAGAATGCAGCCTGTATCAAACTCAGGCTCCATGCTGTCATCAATAGTGCGTAAGGCAAAAGGTTCGGCGGCTGAACAGCTTCCGCCGTCGCTCATATTATGTTTAAAAGCTTCTTCAATCCCTATTTTTACTTCTTGAACTTTTTTCATAACTATTTGTTCCTGCTAAATTCTGTTTCTTGTACATGGCGCTCTGGCTCATACCAATGTAGCTTGTCATGTAACTTCACGACTTCGCCAATAATGGTCAATGTGGGTGCACGTACACCGGAATCAATGACTAATTGTGGCAGTGTAGCGACCGTGCCAATATGGACCCGCTGATTGCGGGTAGTGCCTTGCTCAACTAATGCCGCAGGCATATCGCCCGACATGCCGTGTGCTTGTAATTGCTCACTAATCACGCTAATGCCTGTTAAACCCATATAAAAAACAATGGTGTGGTTTTGCTGGGTAAGCTGTTGCCAGTTTAAATTGATCGATCCATCTTTTAAATGCCCTGTGGCAAAGGTGACCGATTGCGCATAATCACGATGTGTCAGTGGGATACCTGCATAAGCAGAGCAACCTGATGCTGCGGTAACAGCAGGTACGACTTGGAACGGTACATCGTTTTCTGCCAACGTTTCAATCTCTTCACCGCCACGCCCAAAAATAAAAGGGTCACCGCCTTTAAGGCGCAGAACACGCTTGCCTTGTTTAGCTAATGTGACTAATAAATCATTAATTTGGTCTTGTGGTACGGCGTGGTTGTCTTTTTCTTTGCCCACGTATAAACGCTCGGCATTTTTATTCGCCATATCAAGAATGGGTTTTGATACTAAGCGGTCGTAGACCATCACATCGGCTTGTTGCATTAAGCGGACAGCCTTAAAGGTAAGTAAATCAGGGTCACCTGGACCTGCACCGACAAGGTAGACTTCGCCCATTGGATTTTCATCTTGCCCTTTAATTAATAAATCATCGAGTAAAAGACGTGCTGAGGCATCTTGTCCTGCATAGACTAATTCGGCAAAAGTGCCTTTAAGCGCATTTTCCCAAAAGGCTTTGCGTTGTTCTTGTTGGGGGAAATGCTGCTTTACATTTTCACGATATTCTTCGGTAATACCTGCTAAGCGACCACAAGCTGAAGGTATCATGGTTTCTAACTTCATGCGTAATTGACGTGCAAGCACAGGGGATGCACCACCTGTAGAAACGGCAATAGTGACAGGTGAGCGATCTAAGATAGAAGGGAATATAAAGCTACAGAGCTTAGGGTCATCGGCCACATTAACGGGTGTATTTGCATTGTGTGCCAGTGATGCAATTTGTGCATTAACTTCAGTGTTATCAGTTGCAGCTACAATCAAAAAGGCAATGGCAATGTCAGCATCTTCGACATCACGCTTGAGTAACGTTATTTTTCCATCGGTTTTGAGTTGTTGAAGCTCGTCACTAATTTCTGGAGAAATAACGATAACTTTAGCGTTAGCGGTGAGCAGGTTGGTGACTTTACGTGTCGCTACTGATCCGCCTCCTATAACAATACAGGAGCGGTTTTTTAAGTCTAAAAAAATGGGGAAGTGTTTCATCACAAAGGTCTCTATTTCTTCTTTTTGCTGCGTTTAGGTCGTGATTGATATTTTACAATACTTTTAACAATTTCACCGTAAGGAAGTGAGTCTAAATCACCATATTTTTCTATAGCTAACTCGACGGTATGGTTAACGTTTGTCACTATTTTTTCTGTGGTTGAACTGTCGTTTAAGACTAAAGACTGTAATGCCAGCATGCCACCTGCTTGAACTTGTAGTTCTTTATTATGTGGCATGGGGCCATTGACTGTAACGACTTTTAGACTAAATCGTGCATTGTCGCGCATTGCATCTAGGGTATTAGTGCAAGCTTTTAATGCTGATTCGGACTCGCAAGCAATACATTCGCGGTTGGCTATTACAAATCGACGTTTAAGCTCACAACCACAACGTTGATTAGTGATGGCTTTTTCAAAAATACAACGGTTTGGATTTAGTTCGTTGTATATATCTTTGTATATTTTCTCATCCATAACTTTTAACTAACGTATATTATTGTTATTCAGCATATTTATATTTTGGTTTAGATCGAGGCGCTTGAGCGGGAGAATGTGAGCGTATAAGTATACGTGGCCATTCGAGAACGTAAGCACAAAGAGCTAGATCAAAATGTAAATGTGCAGGATGGCAAGAATTACTTTTCCCATTCCATCGTCACTGTCTCTTCACGTTTTTCCAACAGGATTTCTTCTGCTTGCAATTGGTTGACTGCATGCATCATTTTTACTGAAATTCCACCGTTAAGAGGTAACTCAGCACGCAAATCTCGTGAGTATTGTTTAGCGTCTTTGAACTCTTCAAAAACTTTTTGGAACTCAAGATTTTTAACGATAGGTGTAGGTTGGGTGATTTTGAAAATAAAATAAGGCATGTGAAGTGTCCAAACGTGTATAAGTAGACTGATTATGGGGGTAGTTCACCAGTATATCAATTTTCTCTAATAAAGGTGTGGTATAAATATTTATATGTCTAAAAGGTAGTATTACCAGCCTTAGATAAGAAATCCTAT
>JAZGFW010000056.1:0-4319 GCA_036479895.1 Cocleimonas sp.
ACTTATAAATTGTGCTTTCACCTGTGTATTGCAAATCAATCCCTGCTTGGGTGATTAAGGGATAGTGCGCTTGCAAACCTGTTGGTTGACCATTGGCACTAGCAGGATCAGCAATAGGCTTAAACAAAGGATCACGAGAAGTACCATCAAAAAAGTGAACGCCAATATCAAGCTCTTCCATTGTTTCAGTAAAACGTACGGCATAATCAATATGCTTTTCTTCTTGGGCTGATTCAAACGTTGTTTTATTGGTATCTACCACTAAAGGCGTACGGAAGCGTCCTTTTTCCCCTGCGAAGCTACGCTCTCTAAAGTAAGGTAATACCAATAAATCCACAGAACCATTATCAGAAAGGTGACTGATACGAAATAGTGGCTGACCTAGTTTATCCTCACCATCCACTCCCTCAACCGCATCTGTTTGGTTAATCACATCAACCAAGTGTTGTGATTCCGTCACGCCCCAATAGACTTTACCAATCCCTGCTTGCACTTCCCAGTCACCTTGACTAGCCACAATATCTAGCTGGCGAATATCGGCATGGGTACGTTCTTTGTCTTGTTGATCCCAACGGTAAAACGGTGTGAAGGTAACCTTTTTATGATCGTTATCCCAAGCGTGTTTATATTCTGGTTGTATACTTAATGAAAAACCACCCTTTTTTTGTTGCTCAGAATGTGCTCCCTCATCTTTAAAGTAGCGTCCTTGCAATGAAATTTCGCCCGAAAAATCATTGGCATTTAGCACACTAACACTCACTAATGACATCACTAATAATAAAGCCCCTACTACTGAGCCATGCACAAACTGCTGCTTCACAACCATCTCCTTACCTTGCTTTTATAATCAAGATATTCTTGCCCGAACTTTTCTTCTAAAATACGTTCTTCAGGTTTTATTTGCATTGTCGTTATCAACCAATAAAATAACGGTAAAACCAAAAAAGGGGTAACACTACCCAACCAAACGGCATAACCCAATAATATCGTAAGCAAGCCTACATACATGGGGTTACGTGTGTATTGGTACAAGCCCGCTGTCACCAAGCCTTGCGTACTTGTGGGACGCATCGGGTTAATAGTGGTCTGTTTTTTAATAAATAAATAAAGGGATGAAGAGTCCAATACAATAGCCAGTACAATAATGACTAAGCCCATGTTATTCCAAGGCGAGTCAATCCAATGTGCCATTGGCAAAGCCTGATTGAGCCACCACATTGATGCACCAATAATTATGGCATAAACAGGAGGTGGGATTTTTAGTTCTAATGCTTTCACTTTTTACGTGTCCTCAATGCGCTTTCTAACGCTTCCATTGCCCAATCGTTCATCAGTTTGTCATCCTCAAACAGTTCTTCTGGTGCAGTAAACCACTTTCTCACCATGACTGTTTTATCCTGCTTATCGTAGCTAAAAGGTTTCATGCCTTTCGCCTCATACTTAGGACGCGTTTCATCATCCACCACAAAATACAATACATCCCCTAAAATTGTTGCAAACTGAACATCCGTACCCAAATGATCCGAGCGTAATGACACGCCACCAAAGTACTTTTTTGAGCTTAAGCTTGGAAAGTTTCCTAACAATTCTTTTATATAAGTAACGTATTCAGCAGAGGCAGACATACTATGACCTAAAGGTTTAGCGTTTCAGCGCATTTTTATTAAAGTCACGTGCCGACAAACCTGTTTTAAATTTATAGTTAGTCCACTGTAACGTCGTGCTTTTTCCTGACTGATGATTCACCATACTCATCAAGCTAGGTCGCCAAAATTTACCTAGATATTGTTTAAAGCCCGTCGCCGTTAAAGTCTTTAATAATGCTCTTTTACGGTCGTAATACATGACCTTTACAGGACGATATTCTTTAGTATCAATCCAAGTAACTTGCTTGGTGTAACCCGAATGTTTATAGACAGGAGTACGCTCAATAACATGACACTTCCAACCCTGCCCACAGCCTTCTTCACGTAAATAATTGTATTTATATTTACTCACTTCTTGAGAGCCTAAATCTTCAAACGCAAACTCACTACCCATAAAAGGGCCTGATTTATTGCGTGAGTTGATACGCTTTACACGTTTTAATGCAGGAAGGTAGAGCCATTGATCATCCGGTTTTAAACCGTGCGAAAAGGTCAGCATCGCTGTGCCTTTTACGTCAGCTGGCTCATCAAATAATGATAATGCTCTATCGCCATCACCCTTACCTTCTAAGGTTTTGATACGAATAATACGACGACTTGTTTTACCTGCACGATTCCTTAAGGTCATCACCATGTTAGCGGTATTATCACCAAAACCTAAATCTCTTGCATCACCTTCTTGCGCGATACGTAAACCCTTTTGTTGAGAATTTTCTGCAGGTGCTTTTGCAAAAGTTGCTGTTGATAAGACCAATAAACCAATTACCAATGACGTTGATAATTCTTTTTTTAATAACATTTTGTTTCTCCGCTTTACAATATTGTTCAGTTTTTAACACTTACTGAGACAGGTTATTCTTTGCTCAGTTCAGTGCTAATTCTACTGTTTCATTCCTTAGTCTTTGAAGGTAATAGCATTTTTGAAATAATCAATCCTGGGCAGATACCTGTTATTGCTGCAAAATAGGCAAAAATCGCTGGAAAATAAAGTACCCAATGTACAACTTCAAAACCTGTTAACCAAATACCTAACCAAATCACACTACCAAAAATCACAAAAAATAAACGCATTGCCTTACTAATCATAAACTGTTTCATTTTTCACTCCCTAGCGAACTTAAGTTACGGATGATCTACTCTTACTTAACCACTTATCCCACTTAATCAACAATGGTGGTAATAATAGAAAATCAATAATCAAAGCAATTGCAATAACAATTGCGGTTAATAAACCCATACCTGAATTTAATTTAAACGATGACGTTGCCAAGACCAAGAATCCTGCAACTAGCGCAACCGACGTCACCCACAATGCCACGCCCACAGTAGAGAAAGCATAGCGTACTGCGTCTTCTGCATTCAAACCCTGCTCGCGTCTGGCACGTAAGTATTTACTCAAAAAGTGAATCGTATCATCCACCACGATACCTAAAGTCATCGCAGTAACAACAGACAGCGCCATTCCAATCTCACCATCAATGATTGACCAAACGCCAAACGCCATACCTGCAGGAATAAGGTTTGGAATCAAACTCAATAAGCCATAACGCCAAGAACCTAAGGCAAACACTAATATTAATGAAATTAACACCAACGCAATCGTTGTACCGCTCAGCATACTAATAATATTTTTCATACCAATATGCGCAAACATAATCGTAGGGCTAGCACCTACTGCTTTTAGCTCAGGAATATTATCATCCATCCACTTGTCGAAGCGGTTTTCAACCGCCAATACTTCTTGGGTTGAAAGGGTCTTCATCGTTACGGTTAAGCGCGTACTTCTTTTATCAATATCGATTTGGTTGTTTAAATCAAGGCCAAACGGCAACGACATTTCGTACAATAATAAATACTGCGCCGCCAACTCACGAGAGTCTGGTAACTTATTCCAGCTTTCATCATCACCGTGCATATTTTTATTTAAGCGGGTGAAAGTATCGGTCACCGTATTCACATGAATAACTTCAGGCTGAGTCATCATCCAATCACTAAACTTTTTGATTTTAGCCAAAACCTCGGGCTTAGCAATATCGCCCGAATTTTTTGTTTCAATTGAATATTCAACATTATAAATGCCCGTCAAATTATCACTTATAAAATCAGTATCACTGCGAAATTCAATACGTTCATCAAAGTAATGTACAAACACATCATTCAACTCATTACGTGGTACTAATGAAACCAAGGCAATAGCGAGGATACTCATCCCAATCAACAACGCCTTTTGATGACTAATAACCCATTCAGCAAAGGATGCCATCACTTTTAAGGTACGTGTTTCACGCTGTTTTATCTTCACGGGTAAAATTGTTGCCAAAGCAGGTAATAATAAGAGCGAGAAGAAAAAGGCCGCCATCACACCAATGGCCGCAACATTACCCAAATCTCTAAAAGGAGGCGCATCACTGGTATTAAGGGATAAGAAACCAATTGCTGTAGTCACCGAAGTTAGAAAAACAGGCATAAAGTTGACCCGCAAACTCTCACGCATAGCGGAAAATTTATCGTTACCTTTTTGCAGCTCAGAAATCCATGTCGATAAAATATGCACACAATCAGCTACCGCCAAGGTCATAATAATAACGGGTGCAGACATCACGGGTGATGACAATTCAATCCCAAGCCAACCCGCCAAACCAAAAGATGATGCAACCGAAACAATAATCACAA
>JAZGFW010000057.1:0-2573 GCA_036479895.1 Cocleimonas sp.
GCTATTCAGCCTTTGTACAGCCGTAATACCGTATAAAGTGTTTAGAGAAATAATCATAAAAATAAAGGTAGAATCACTTGGCCACACAACTCATTCAAGAAATTGAGGCAAGCCTCAATGAGCTTAACAAAGTCATCCTCGGTAAAGAACAACAAGTACGTCTCGCACTGACCTGCGTGCTTGCTAGTGGACATTTACTGCTTGAAGATTTACCCGGCATGGGAAAAACCACATTAGCGCACGCGCTTTCAAATGTACTTAGGCTTGATTACAAACGGATACAATTCACGAGTGACTTACTACCCGCTGATTTAATTGGCGCTTCGGTTTTTGATGCAAAAAATTCATCTTTTAGTTTTCACCCAGGCCCTATTTTCAGTTCAATATTTTTAGCAGATGAATTAAACCGCGCTACACCTAAAGCACAAAGCGCATTACTAGAAGCAATGGAAGAAGGGCAAGTCAGTGTCGATGGAGATACACATAAATTGCCAGATCCTTTTTTTGTTATTGCTACACAAAACCCGCAAAGCCAGTCAGGAACCTTTCCACTTCCAGAGTCACAGCTGGACCGCTTTATGTTTCGCTTATCGCTGGGCTACCCTGACCCAAATGTGGAAAGAGAGCTTCTAAAAGGCGGGCAAGGTCGATCGGCATTAAATAAAGTAAAACAAGTTCTAAGCGGTGAAAGCTTAAAACAAATTCAACGCCTTATTCCACAAGTTAAAGTTTCTGATACCTTGCTTGATTATGTTCAACGCCTGATTGCTCAAACCCGCCAAGATGATTTATGCCACCTTGGTTTATCACCTCGCGGTGCAATTGCGCTTATAACTAGCGCAAAATGTTGGGCGCTATTACAAGGACGCTCACATGTACTGCCCGAAGATGTTCAAGCCGTGTTCGTAGCTGTTGTTGGTCATAGAATAGTCGGCAAAAAAGAAACACAAGGCGACCAATTAGCGCGCCATATTTTACATGCCGTTGATGCTGTTGGTAGCCGTAGCAATGCCCTCGCCTAAGTTATTAAACCTTAAACCAATAAACAACGGCTGGCTAGATTGGATGGAAGATCGCTTTCCTGAATCAAAGCAAATCACACTAGGTTTAAGGCGTATCTTTGTTATTCCTACAAAGGTTTCGCTCGCGTTATTGGTAACGCTCATGGTGCTATTTTTAATGGCAATTAATTTTCAGAATTCACTGATTTATGCGCTCGCATTTTGGTTGTTGGCATTGATTGTTATTACCATATTTTTTACTTACCGAAACCTATCAAACCTGACCATTAGAACGATACAATCAAGCGCTTGTTTTGTTGGTGAAAAAGCGGTTTTTGAGCTTGAAGTCAGTTGCCCAGAAAACCAAAAAAAATCTGCTATCTCACTTGGCTGGAAGCATCAAGACTTAGCATTGGTTAATCTACAGAATCATCATAGCGTACACATCAAACTATCTCATAGCACCAAAACACGTGGGCGATTTAAACCAGAACGGCTTAATATATTTACCACATACCCCATTGGGTTAGTGGTTGCATGGTCCTATGCAATGTTAGATATGGAAAGCATTGTTTACCCTGAACCCCTACTGCAAGAATCCTTAGAAGATGGACAAGGCAAGAGTGATGAAGCAGAAAAAGGTCATGAAATTGCACGCGGCTCTACCGACTTTTCGGGTATACGCGAATATCAAAACGGTGATTCACCCAAACATATTCACTGGGGAGCTTATGCAAAAACAGGCAAGGCTTACACCAAAACATTTGTTGATTATGCCAACCAAGACATCTGGTTAGATTGGGACGCGCTATCGCTAACAGGAGTTGAAATAAAGCTATCTCATCTAAGTGCTAAAGTGTTGCAATACCATCAAGAGCAACAAACCTATGGTTTAAAAATTCCAGGAAAAACCATCCAACCTGCCACTGGTGAAGCACATAAAACCATTTGCTTAACCGCTTTGGCGTTATACGGTCTCGTTTAAAAATGTTTAACGAAGGCTACGCTCACGATACTCAAATCACCTACTCAGGCATGATGTGGCTATTAGCTGCACAGTTGGTGGTTATGGCTCCTTTGGTATTCTTTTTACCCATTTGGTTACTGCCTGTTTTAATATTTTCTGCTGGCTGGCGAATACGCGTTATGCAAGGTCACCGAGAACAACCCAGCAAAGTTCTTAAAACCATTATCGCCCTGCTGGGCTTAGTTGCTCTAGGTGCCAGTGGAATGAAGCCCGTTTCATTGGATATGATGGCATCGTTATTAATGCTTGGCTTTGCCTATAAAGCATTAGAAGTGATTCAAAAGCGCGATGCTATGGTGGTGATTCTCACAGGATTTTTATTAATTGGTGTACTCTTTTTATATTCACAATCCATGCTTATTGCGCTCTACGGCGTATTTGCTTTGAGCGTTTTAACAGGTGCATTAATTGCTATACAACAATCAAAAAGTTATGCCATTTTACCCAACCTAAAGCTATCGTCACTAATGCTTTTGCTGTGCCTGCCATTAATGCTCATGTTCTTTATTTTTTCACCAAGATTTGCGCCTCTTTGGACTGTTCCT
>JAZGFW010000058.1:0-8084 GCA_036479895.1 Cocleimonas sp.
AAAGAAAACGATAACAACCGATAAAGTACGAGAAATTTTAAATTTTTCTAAGCGATCAACCAGTGGATCACCCAAATAAGCCAATAAAGCACCAGAAATAAAAGGCAATAAAATGGGGGCTAAAAAATATAATAATGCCGAGGCAATAATAAATAAAGTCAACCAGAACCAACGTGTACTTTGTGTCATAGATTACCCATTTAAGAAAACTGTTAGTTTCACTTTTTTATTGTATTGATGCGCCTATTATACCCGTTTTATGCTGACTTATTAGTAGCTTGAGATAGGTGGTTTTTATAGTTTCGGCTCCAGCAAATCACATACAAAATACCACTGACTACTGTTGTAACTGCTACAGCAATTTTTAACCCCAATAATAATGAATCAGAAAGCGGCAAAACAGCTAAATGCACCAAAAGCCCCAATACGAAAATAACCTGCACCCCTGTATTGACTTTACTACTAATTAGAGGTGATATTTCTAAGGCATGTGTCTTCCATTGGTAAAAGCTCGCACCTACAACAATGATTGCATCTCGTGCAACCACTAAAAACGCTAACCAAAGTGGAATTAGCTCTTTATTCGCTAAAGAGACAAAAATAACTATAAGCAATAATTTATCAGCAATCGGGTCAAGAAAGGCTCCCAAACGGCTTTGCCAACTAAACCTGCGCGCCAAAAAACCATCTAAGGCATCTGAAAGCCCCCCTATAAAAATCAACACTAAAGCTACCTCCCACGACTCTTGTTGCAAATGGATAGCAATGGGTAGGATTAAAAATATCCTAAAAACACTGATTATATTGGGAATGTGATGCAATCGTTAGCTATCTCCTAAACTATAACTCTAGCACATCGCGCATATTAAACACGCCTGCTTCATTACTTTTCAGCCACAGTGCCGCACGTACAGCACCATTTGCAAACGTCATGCGACTGGATGCTTTATGCGTAATTTCAATACGCTCACCAATATCAGCAAACATAACAGTGTGCTCACCTACAATATCACCAGCACGAATCGTTTGAAAACCAATGGTTTTTCTCTGTCGTTCTCCTGTGTGACCTTCCCGACAATAAACTGCATCTGTAGCTAAATCACGATCCAAAGCATCTGCAATAACCTCGCCCATTGCTAATGCCGTACCTGAAGGAGCATCTACTTTATGGCGATGATGTGCTTCAATGATTTCAATATCAACACTATCACCCATAACTTTTGCTGTCATTTCTAAGAGTTTCAAACTAAGCGTTACACCCACACTATAATTAGCTGCAAATACAATGGGAATGGTTTTACCTGCAGTATCAATTTGTGATTTTTCATCATCAGAAAAGCCTGTCGTACCAATCACCATCGCCTTATTATTTTTCACACACCAATCAAGGTGGTTAAGTGTCGGCATAGGTCGAGTGAAATCAATTAATACATCAAAGTCATTCTTGGCATCATCTAAACTAGACGAAATAATGACATTGTTTTTACCCAAGCCAGCAACTTCACCTGCATCAGCACCAATCAAGCTACTCTCAGGGTGCTCTGTGGCTACGCTCAATTTTGCGTTTTCAGATTCAGCGCAGGCCTCCATTAAGATTTTACCCATGCGCCCTGCTGCACCTACAATTGCTATCTTTATCATCTTGATTGCCTATTAGCCTTCTTTTTCTGCATCAAACCATTCTTTTACATTATCAAAAAATGATCGCGCCTTATTGCCCCAACCATGTTGTTGAGGGCTGTGTTTTGCGCCACCTTTTGCTAGAGCTGCTTCAAATTGTGCTAACAACTTCTTTTGTTTACTGGTCAGGTTAATGGGGGTTTCCACCTCAATCTTACACAATAAATCCCCTGCCATACTACTGCGCACTGACTTTACACCTTTGCCTCGCAAACGAAATACTTTACCTGTCTGTGTTTCAGGAGGGATTTTAAGACTTACTTCGCCTGATAAGGTCGGTACTTTAATTGATCCACCGAGTGTAACTTCAGAGAAACGAACTGGCATCACGCAATGTAAGTTATTCGCATCACGGGTGAATAACGCATGATCTTTAAGGTGCATTTGCACATACAAATCACCTGCTGGACCACCATTAATACCAGCTTCACCCTCTCCACTTAAACGAATGCGATCACCGGTATCAACACCTTCAGGTATTTTAACCTCAAGTGTTTTCTTCTCTTCAATACGACCTTCACCATGACAATCATTACAAGGGTCTGAAATAGTTGTGCCAGCACCCTGACAATGAGGACAAGCTTGTTGAACAGAAAAAAATCCCTGTTGCATACGAACCTGACCTTGCCCGTGACAAGTACCACAAGTTTCAGGCGTACTTCCCTCTTTAGCACCCGAACCATCACAGGTTCCACAGGTTTTTTTCGTCGGAATACGAATATCAACCGTTGTACCAAAAACGGCTTCTTCTAAAGTGAGTTCAAGATTGTATTGTAGATCGCTTCCGCGATAGGCTGCATTTGCGCCCCCGCCTTGACCGCCTCTGCCACCAAAAATATCTTCAAAGATATCGCCAAAACCACCACCGAAACCTGCTCCGCCTCCACCGCCAAAGCCACCGCCCGCGCTACCATCAACGCCAGCGTGACCAAACTGATCGTAAGCCGCACGCTTTTGCGCATCTGATAAAATCTCGTAAGCTTCTTTTACTTCTTTAAACTTATGCTCTGCTTTTTCATCATCAGGGTTACGATCAGGATGAAACTTCATCGCCATACGACGATAAGATTTTTTTAGTTCACCCTCGCTACAGGTTTTTTGAACACTTAGGATTTCGTAATAACATTGTTTTGACATGTTTAGATTACCTGCTTTTCTAAAACAAAATAAGGCGCATGGCTTTTCATGCCATGCACCTCACTAATTAAAAACTAATGCGCCTAGCCAAATGAGCTAGGCACTAGATTCAAAAAAACTTATGCTTTTTTGTCTTCATCTACTTCTTCAAACTCAGCATCAACCACGTCATCATCTTCTGCCGATGCTGCTTGCTCACCTTCTGGTGCTCCACCTGCTTCCCCGCCAGCTGCTGCTTGCGCTAAAGTTCCCGATGCTTCCATCAACTCTTGAGATTTTTTCTCTATCAAGTCTTTATCTTCACCTTGTACCGCTTCTTTAAGCTCTTCAACCAAAGCAGTTACTTTTGTCTTTTCGGCTTCATCAACCTTATCGCCGTATTCAGCCAACGACTTCTCCGTTGCATGTACTAAGCCATCTGCTTGGTTACGTGCATCCACTAATTCACGCGTCTTCTTATCTTCATCCGCGTGTGCTTCGGCATCTTTAACCATTGCATCAACTTCATCATCCGATAATCCAGAAGAAGCTTTGATTACGATTGATTGCTCTTTGCCTGTCGCTTTATCTTTAGCTGATACATTCAAAATACCGTTTGCATCAATATCCAACGTTACTTCGATTTGAGGCTGACCGCGTGGTGCTGGCGGAATATCCGTCAAGTCAAAACGACCGAGTGATTTATTACCCGAAGCCATCTCGCGCTCACCTTGTAACACGTGAACCGTTACCGCATTTTGGTTGTCATCTGCTGTAGAGAAAACCTGCTGTGCTTTTGTAGGTATTGTTGTGTTCTTTTCGATAAGCTTCGTCATTACCGCGCCCATCGTTTCAATACCTAACGATAGTGGTGTTACGTCTAATAAAAGAACGTCTGTAACACTTCCACCTAAAACACCACCTTGAATCGCTGCACCTACTGCTACTGCTTCATCAGGGTTTACGTCTTTGCGTGGCTCTTGACCGAAGAACTTCGTTACGGCCTCTTGAACCATTGGCATACGTGACTGACCACCGACCAAGATTACATCGTTAATTTCAGATGCTTTTAAGCCAGCGTCTTTCAATGCTGTTTTACATGGGTCAATCGTACGCTTTACTAAATCTTCAACTAAAGATTCAAGCTTTGCACGGGTCACTTTCACATTTAAATGTTTAGGTCCAGATGCATCAGCTGTTACATACGGAAGGTTTACATCCGTTTGTGTTGCTGATGAAAGCTCAATCTTGGCTTTTTCTGCCGCTTCTTTTAGACGTTGAAGTGCCAGCGGATCATTGTGTAGGTCTACGCTGTTATCTTTCTTGAACTCATCTGCCAAGAAGTCGATAAGGCGCATATCAAAATCTTCACCACCAAGGAATGTATCACCGTTGGTTGCTAGAACTTCAAATTGGTACTCACCGTCGATTTCAGCAATTTCGATGATTGATACGTCGAACGTTCCACCACCTAAGTCATAAACAGCAATTGTGCTATCGCCCGCTGCTTTATCCATACCGTAAGCCAGTGCTGCCGCTGTTGGCTCGTTGATAATACGCTTAACTTCTAAGCCTGCGATTTTGCCCGCGTCTTTTGTAGCCTGGCGTTGTGAGTCATTAAAGTAAGCTGGTACAGTTACAACCGCTTCTGTTACCGTCTCACCTAAATAGTCTTCAGCATCTTTCTTCAGTTTTTGAAGGATACGTGCTGATACTTCTGGTGGCGACATTTTCTTACCATTTGCTTCAACCCATGCATCACCATTATCGGCTTTTACAATTTTATAAGGAACAAGCTTAATATCTTTTTGAACCGCTTCTTCATCAAACGTACGACCAATCAAACGCTTGATAGCATAAAGTGTATTTTCAGGGTTTGTTACCGCCTGACGTTTTGCAGGTTGTCCGACTAAAACCTCATCATTAGCAAATGCAACGATAGAGGGAGTTGTGCGATCGCCTTCTGCGTTCTCAATAACTCTAGGTTTATCACCTTCCATTACTGCGACACAGGAGTTTGTTGTGCCTAAATCAATTCCGATTATCTTTCCCATTGTGTGTTCCTCTTTATAACGTAAAGTAGCGCTTTTCGCTCTTAAATTTAATGTTGAGTTAAATGTGTGGTTATCTTTTTGCTTATCAAGGTTTCAATGAATAAAACCTGACAAAAAGACTTATAATTTAGTAATAATTGCTCGGTTTCCTCTAAAGGCCTGTCAGTTTAAAGCGAAAAGTTCGAGATAAGCTTTATTATAATGAAAGCTTAAGTGATGATTTTTCAACAAAGATATGACAAGCCTTAATCCCTGATAGAACACTGTGGATTAGGGATTAGGATATAAAGGTAACTAGACAACTATTAGTTTTTAACGACCATAACCATCGCAGGACGAACTAGACGTTCATTTAAGGTGTAACCTTTTTGCATAACAGCGCTTACACAACCTTCCTCGTATTCTTCACTCGGTTGCATTGCCATCGCTTGATGTAAATCAGGATTAAACTTTTCACCTAAAGGTTCCACCGCTTTAAGCCCAAACTTTTCCATCGCAGTATCAAAAACTTTTTTGGTTAATGCCACACCTTCTTTGATTTGGCCCACATCACCTTCTGCCGCTAAGCCCATTTCCATACTGTCTGCCACAGGCAATAGCTCTTCGATAAACTTTTTAACTGCATATTTATGTGCATCTTCGACTTGCTTTTCATTACGACGACGTTGATTTTCCAAGTCTGCTTTCATGCGTAGTACAGTATCCCAGTTTTCATCAGCCTTCGCTGTAGCTTGTGCTAGCTGCTCTTCTAATGAGACTTCTTCAGACTCTTCTGCTTCGTTTTCTGATGGATTTTGACCTTCTACATCATCCGCCGCATTTTCAATTTCTTCCTGCTTGTTACTTTCAGTTTCGTTCATGACTTCACTCATAGTTTGTGACAAATTTAATTGAGATAGAAAGTGGGGTTTTTGTGCTAAATTTCAAGAAATATTTTTTATTAGAGACCTTTGCTCGAGTCGGTGGCGAAAGAAAAATCGGCTGATATTTCACTGATTGAGGCGGAAAATGAAACTAATAACGGGTTATTAGTAAGCTTTCCAACGAAAAGCAGTGGGATTTCAGTCATTTTTATTCGTCATCCAACTCGTGCAAAGGCCTCTATTAAAGTGATTTCCACAGTCTCACTTTATAGAGGTTTAACCACTACCATAATCAAAATACCTATGGTTATAAATAAGGGTAGCTCATTAAGCCAACGATAATACTTACCACTATGCTCTAAATGCCCTGATTCCATCTGCCCTACTTTAATGCGACACCACCAGTGATAAGCAAGTAAAAATACGACCAGCAATAATTTAACATGCATCCATGCGCCTGTTACGCCATAACCCAGCCATAACCACAGCCCCAGCGTTATAGCTATCATCATCATCACCGTCATGAAACCGTATAGTTTACGCCCCATAATCGCCAATCGATCAACCTGCTGACCTGCTTTTTTTCCTTCGACAAAGTGCACAAAAATGCGGGGTAGATAAAAAATGCCAGCCATCCATGACATTACAAATAAAATATGAAATGTTTTGATCCAAAGAAATGCCATGACTAAATGCCTTTTGTTTGTGCCAATAAAATCTCTGGCATACTGCCTGACGCACCTAAGTAGGGCGCTATTTTAATGGTTATTTTGGGGTGTTTTTCTTTAACCGAAGCCACTTGTGCAGGAATATCTTCTGATACATGCCGACCCGCCGATAAAAAATAAGGTAGAACAATAACTTCGGTCGCACCCTCTTCTATCGCATTTAACAAGCCTTGTGGGATGCTAGGGTCATCTAGCTCTAAAAAAGCAGTACTCACTTTATCAAAGTCATGTATTTGCTGAGAGAATTTACGCGTCACTTCACGCACTTCATCGTTGGATGCCATGCGGCGACTACCGTGGGCGATAATTAATAAATGTTTCATGGCGCTATTGAAACACGATTATAGATTGATGTCGAAGTCAGTTATTTTATTACTTATTTATCATTTCTAATATTTTATTTTCTGCAAGAGCACCTAGTTTAACTTTCTCAACAACACCTTCATGAATTAAAACAAATGCAGGCGTTGCTCTGACCCCTAGATCTTTAGCAATAATCATATTTTCGGTTAAATCAATACGAATTATATCGCTACGGATCATGGATAGTTTATCAACTATCGGTGTGATATTTTGGCACAAACCACACTGTGGAGACATAAAATAAAGTAAGATTGTAGAGTGCTCTCGTTGTTCTTTACTTAATAACGTGCTTAATGAAGGAGCGAGCTTACCCTGTGCTGACTTAATTTTTATTAACGGATATAGCTGCCACACAAGTAACACCATCGCCAATAAAACAAAAAAGTAAGGGATAAATTGCATGAATTTTACCTGTACGATTAAACCACTAATAACAACCTTCGCACGAATCAGCTTTTTTATCTATCATGTTTCTCTGGGAGCCTCTGATCAAGTCTAATTACTCGCAACCGATGATTACTATTATCACAGTCTAACTGCTGATAAAATCACCTTCATAACTTTCACGTCATAACTCAAGGGACAAACATGTCAAATCAAACTACTATATTCTGGCATGACTACGAAACATGGGGAGTTGACCCTCGCCGTGATCGTGCTACACAGTTTGCGGGCATCCGTACCAACTTAGATTTAGAAGTGATAGGTGAACCTGTGATGTTTTATTGCAAGCCCACTACGGACTTTCTCCCCCACCCTGATGCAGTACGAGTAACTGGTATTGCACCTCAACTAGCGAACAAAGAAGGCGTCAATGAAGCCGAGTTTTTTGGGCGTATTAATGAGATTTTCTCTGTCCCTGCTACCTGTGGCGCAGGCTATAACAGTATCCGTTTTGATGATGAAGTAACTCGCTTTGGTTTTTATCGCAACTTCATTGATCCTTATGCACGTGAATGGCAAAACGGCAATAACCGCTGGGATATTCTCGATTTAGTACGTATAACACACGCCCTTCGCCCTGAAGGTATTAACTGGCCGACACGTGAAGATGGGCGTACAGGCGAGAATGTGACAAGCTTTCGCTTAGAGCATTTAACAGAAGCCAACCATATCGAACAAGTTGGTGCACACGATGCTTTGGTCGATGTAAAAGCTACCATTGCTATTGCTCGCTTAATAAAAGAAAAACAACCGCGCCTGTATGACTACTTTTTTAACTTGCGTATTAAAAGTAATGTTGCTCCATTGCTTAATACCACTGTGGATCTAGCACAACG
>JAZGFW010000059.1:0-4765 GCA_036479895.1 Cocleimonas sp.
CCCCCATCTTAAAGGACTTCACTATTATTGATACTTTTAAGGTTGATATGCAGGTGTATGACAGTGGCTATGCTTATGTGCATTTACAAGATGCTATTGACTTGTTTGAAACTAAGGGCGTTGTCACTGGGCTACATGCACAACTTGATGATGCTTTTAAAGCAATAGAAGCCAGTAATGGTATTGCGGGAGTATTAAAAGAAAACTACGCAATTACCAACTGGAAAACTAAAAATACGAACCTCTTTAAAGTAATTCAACTACAAAAAACTATGTTGTTTCTAGTAGTAATCTTGATTATTGGTGTAGCTGCATTTAATTTAGTATCTACTTTGATAATGATGGTCACTGAAAAACAATCCGATATTGCAATATTACGAACAATGGGGATGTCTCCGGCACAAGTGATGCGCATCTTTATTGTTCAGGGGAGTTTATTAGGTATGCTGGGCACGCTATTAGGTGTTTTTCTGGGTGTGATAGTAGCAAGTAATATAACGGATATTGTGAATTGGTTTGAACAAATACTCAATGTAAATTTGTTAAAGGCGGAGGTACATCAGCTCACAGAAATTGATGCTGAGATTAACTATACCGATATATTACTGATTTCTTTTATTGCCATTTCATTGTCTATTTTAGCAACTTTATTTCCTGCTTGGCAGGCATCAAAAGTGCCACCTGCCGAAGCATTACGTTACGATTAAATATTCTATCTATATGAAAACAACTCTATAAAATGAAAATACTATGACAACTACAAATACCATTATATCGTGTAAAAATCTTAGCAAGCGCTTCAAAGAGGGGCAGTTGGATGTTGAAGTCCTTAAAGGCATTAGCTTAGATATTCAAGCCGGTGAAAAAGTTGCCATAGTAGGTTCATCAGGTAGTGGTAAAAGTACCTTATTACATATTCTGGGTGGTTTAGATTTACCCAGTGACGGTACAGTCGAAGTGCTGGGTAAAAATATTGCCAGTTTAAGTGATACCGAACGAGGAAAACTGCGTAATGAATCCTTAGGTTTTATCTACCAATTTCATCATTTACTGCCTGAGTTTTCTGCCTTAGAGAATGTAGCTATGCCGCTATTAATTAGAGGTTTATCTGTATCTGAAGCACGCTCAAAAGCCACGAATATATTAAACAAGGTAGGTTTAGGGGAGCGCCTAAAACACAAGCCTGGTCAACTTTCAGGCGGGGAGCGTCAACGTGCTGCTATTGCACGAGCTTTAGTAACGCAGCCCAAAGCTGTGTTAGCCGATGAGCCAACAGGTAACTTAGATCATAAGACAGCTATGCATATTTTTGAGTTGATGGAAAAGTTAAATCAAGAAATGCAAACAGCCTTTATTATCGTTACACATGATAGGCAGCTGGCTCAAAAAATGGATAAGATTTATACGTTAGTGGATGGGAAACTGGAGGGGATTTCTGTTTAGTAGATTGTGCTGGAAAACCTCATTAATCCAAACCTTTACTGCCTTTTTTTAATTCTTTTACCATCTTCTTTTTAGCCTTACGTGCTGCTCTACATTCTTTTCTATCTTTCCAACGGCTTCTAATATTCTGGCGCCAAAGAAAGTTAATAGTGAAGTAGCCCGCAATAGATGTAAAAATGCCTAAGATTAAACTACCAAATAATAATGGTTGCCATATTTCCCCCATGGTTGTTGTAAACCACTCCCAACTTAAATCCATTGAAACTGCTTCTGTTTCCATACCTAGTAGAAAGCTACCTAACTTATAAGAAAAATAAAACATCGGGGGGATTGTAAGAGGATTGGTAACAAACACTAATACCACAGAAAGGGGTAAGTGGGCGCGATAATAAACCGCAAGCGCTGCAGCCATTAGAGTCTGCATTGGGGTAGGTATCCACGCACAAAATAAGCCAATAGCAAAAGCTTTAGACACTGAGCGACGATTCATATGCCACAAATTTGGCTGATGAATGCTCTCACCTAAACAAGACAAAGCTTTATTTTCCCGAATACTTTTCTGGCTAGGTGAATATTTTTTTAAAAGCTTATGTGGCATATTATCTTAAAATTTTGTCGCTGTATCACTATTATTTAGCGCAACCCTTTGAAACATATTATAAAGGTCAAAATAGAGTTGGTCATGTAAGTCATGATAGATGGTTCTATGTTTTCTTCTTATAACGATGTCATTGCTAAACTATAACTAAATGCCAGTCTTTGCTTTTTTATTCTTATTAGGCACTCTTTGCCTGCAATTATTACCGCAGTTATTGCCGCTATGGTCATTTACTATCGTGTTTTCTGCGTTTGTTATTATGACACTAATTTGCAAGAATAAATCCTTAGAATTTGGCTATTTTTGTAACTATTTAAATAAACCTTTACTCGCCTTTTTTCTTGGTATTTTTTTTGCAACTTTAAGTGCGCAAACTATCCTTAATAATCGCTTAGCCAATGAATGGGAAGGTAAAGAGATATTGATTCAAGGGCAAGTGATTGATCTGCCTGAAATACGCAACAATAGTTTGCGTTTTCGCTTAAACATTGAAAAGGCTTTTGCAACGTCAGAAAACAATACTTTTGATAAGCCCATACAATTAAAAGGAGTCGTACGATTAGGTTGGTTTAAGAACCCACAAAGTATAAATGCAGATGAGCAGTGGCAATTCAAGGTACGTCTGAAGCGACCGTCAGGTTTTTTAAACCCCGGTGGTTTTGATTATGAAAAATGGCTTTTTACACAAAGAATAATAGCCACAGGCTACGTCAGAAAATCAACCAAAAATGAAAATAAGCGTCTCGCAGCATCACCTAAGTGGTCAATTAATCATTTACGACAAAAAATTAATAAAACGATACAGGCAAAGACAGAAAATAAAACATCCAGTGCTGTGATTAGCGCGCTCGTTATTGCTAACCGATCCCAACTCAACGATGAACAATGGCAACAATTACAAAAAACAGGCACCAGTCACCTCATTGCCATATCAGGTTTGCATATTGCAGTGGTGGCGGGGTTTGGTTTCATCCCTATTTTTATCCTATGGTGGTTATTTCCCTTACTCAATGAAAAAATCCCTTTACGCGTTGCAGGTGGATTTGTGGGTATGGCGTTCGCCATTATCTATGCATTGTTAGCAGGGTTTACTTTACCGACACAGCGCGCACTACTAATGGTGTTAATTGGACTACTTGGTTTAATAATGAAGCGTAATTTAAGTTCTACAAGTATTTTTGCTAGCGCTATGATTGCGGTGTTATTGCTTGATCCTCTAGCAGGAATGACCATTAGTTTTTGGTTATCTTTTTTAGCGGTAAGTTTGATACTTATTTTAATAAAGCGCCAAATAGAACAACCCAACTTTCGTCTCATAAAACTGCAGATTGTATTGTCTTTAGGGATGTTACCTTTAACTTTATTATTTTTTGGTAATGCATCTTTGACATCACCCATTGCGAACCTTTTTGCGATTCCTTGGGTATCCTTTATCGTGGTGCCTTTAAGTTTGTTGGGTTTGGTATTTATGCCAATTTCAGATTATTTATCGAATGCGTTATTTAATATTTCAGCACTATCAATAGAATGGTTATTCAAGGGTCTATCTCATTTAAGTGAACTCAAAATTAACGATTTCAACATGGCTGGCGTACCCACGATCTATCTAATACTAGCCTTTCTTGGTTTTTTATTTTTGCTCTTACCAAAAGGGTTTCCTGCGCGTTGGCTTGGACTTATTGCATTTCTCCCTGCACTCCTTTTTACCGTCAATAAACCTGAAGAGGGGGCATTTCAATTTGTGTTATTAGATGCAGGGCAGGGGATGGCTTCTGTTGTACATACTAAAAACCATACTTTAGTGTATGACGTGGGTACGCGTATGAGCAAGAGTTTTGATATTGGCAAACTGGTAGTAGTCCCTTATCTGAAAAATAAACGTGTGAAAAATGTTGATACTTTGGTGTTATCTCATGATGATCTCGATCACACAGGCGGTGCTAATTTCTTATTAGAAACCGTTAAAGTGAATCAAGTTTTAGGGAGTAGAATCAACAACTTAAAGCAAAGAAAAATTGATACGTGTTATGCGGGAATGCACTGGCAGTGGGATGGTGTGGATTTTGAAATCTTATCACCCTCTTTAAATACGCAACACATTCAACGGCGATCGAAGGCACAAGTTTCGGATAATAATTTATCTTGTGTACTACGGGTAAGCAATGACAAACATTCTTTATTACTCACAGGCGATATTGAAAAACGTGTTGAAAGAGATTTAATAAACAAACTAGGAGATAAGCTAAAATCTAGCGTTATTAGTGTGCCTCATCATGGCAGTAAGACTTCATCATCTGTCGGTTTTTTATCCTTAGTTTCCCCAAACCTAGCGTTAATTCCTACGGGATATAGAAACAGGTTTGGTCATCCTAAGTTGAGTGTTTTAACACGCTATGAATCACAAGATATTAACGTTATGGATAGCGTTAATCATGGTGCTATAAGTGTTTCATTCCCAAAAAATAAACCTGTAAAAGTTGAATCTTTCCGATTAGAAAATCGGGGTTTTTGGAGTCGCTAGAAATCATCTTAGGACTACTTGCCACCACCACCACATTCTGGCGAATCAGCCACTTTACCTGACTTTTCAAAATACTCATCTGGTGTCATCGTGTGAAGAGACAATGCATGAATAGTATTAAGCTCATCGGCAAGTGCCTTGTTAAGCATACGGTGACGTGCAATCAACATTTTACCTTCAAAGGCTTGGCTAACTGCTACCAC
>JAZGFW010000060.1:0-3479 GCA_036479895.1 Cocleimonas sp.
CTATCACACGGTAGATGGTGTGGGTCGAGGGTTTAATGTTTTCTTTAATAAGTCAGATGCAGATGCTGATAATATATCTGATTACAGCACGGATACTTACGGCGCGAATATGAATTATACAATTCCAGTAACAGAGGATAACTCGATTCGTTTTAGTCTGGGTGGAGAGCATCGTAAAATAAAAACGAGCAGTACTACGCCCGACCATATTAAAGAATTTATCAAAGATGAAAACAACGGCGATACCTATAATAGCCTTATCGGCTCGGTGAGCTATGTGCATGATACGCGTAACCGCTTTCTCTTCCCCTCAGAAGGTCAGCGCCATAGTATTTCACTTGAAAGTGGACTACCCGGTGGTGATTTAGAATATTATAAGGTTAAACTTAAAGCCGCTACTTATCGACCCATTACAGAGAAAATGACCTTCGCGTTAAAAGGCGGAGTTTCTTATGGTGATGCTTATGGAAAGACTTCTGAGCTTCCTTTCTTTGAGAGATTCTATTCAGGGGGTATATCGACGGTTCGTGGTTTTGAGCATAATAGTTTAGGTTCAGAGGACTCTAATAAAGCCTCAAAAGGTGGTGCGCTTAGTGTTACTACCAGAGCAGAAGTACTTTTCCCTGTGCCATTTGTAGGAGAAGATGCAAAAGGTTTACGGATGAGTGCCTTTGTTGATGGTGGTAATGTCTTTGAAAATACCAAAGCCTTTAAAACTGATGAACTTCGTTTCTCGGCTGGTTTAGCGACCACGTGGATTTCGCCAATTGGCCCCTTTACGCTTAGTTATGCGAAGCCACTGAATGCCAAAGAAGGTGATGATGAGCAGAAATTGCAATTTTCAATAGGGGCAAGCTTCTAATAAACTTCGTTTTTCTAGGCTAGAGGTGTAAAAACAGTCTGACAACGCGTACAATCTATGGAATGAAAAGAAGCACCAAAACCTATTCAAACTTAAACAAAGGCAATAAGCACTCAAGTGTGTTTATTGCCTTTGTTGTATCTGTGATATGTACCTTCAGCACACAGTTTATTTACGCTAAAGACGTATTGTCTGTGGGGGTTGTAAACGTACCGTACCTGATGGAACATGCGCCACAGGCAAAGCTAGCAAGCAAACTCCTTAAAAATAAATTTGTCCCTCAAGAAAAAAAGCTTGCTGACGCACTGGATGAAATAAATGAATTAAGTCGAGCTTTGGATAAAATCACTGATTTAAATTCAGATAAGGAGGCCTTACGTCAAAGAGAGCGTGAGTTGCGTTCAAAAAAACGAGCAAGAAGCCGTTTATTACAAGACTTTAGAGAAGAGCTTCGTTTTGCTAGAGATTCAGCATTAGATGATGTTCAACGAGAAGTTTTTAGTGCTATTGATAAAGTAAGAGAAAAAAATAATATTGATATTATTTTACAAGATTATTTGTCAGCTAGTCAACGCGTTGACGTAACACCTTTGGTTTTAGATTATTTGAAAAACACAATTAAAAAGCCTGTGCAGCAAAGTGGCGGAAAGAAATAAATGGAGTTTACGTTAGCGTCACTCGCAAAACTCACGAAATGTGAGGTGAAGGGAGCCAAGCAAATACTACTTAAAAATATCGCTGCTTTGGATAAAGCAAAGCAAGGTGAGATTAGTTTTTTGAGTAATCTAAAGTATAAGCGCCAACTAGAAACCACTAAGGCATCTGCTGTAATACTGACAGCAGATGTGGCTGAGAATTTCTCAGGGAACGCATTAATTGCTAAAGATCCATATTTAACCTTCGCTAAAATAGTCAGTCTTTTTTATCCTGAAGAAAAACCAGTAGCATCAATTCACCCAAGTGCCGTTATTGATGAAACAGCGATGCTGGGTGAAGGTGTATGCATCTCGGCTAATGCGGTTATTGAATCAGATGCTATATTGCGTGATGGTGTTCAAGTGGGCGTAGGTTGCTTTATAGGAAAAAACACCCAAGTGGGAGAAAATACCGTATTGAATGCTAACGTTACACTGTACTTTGATACAGTCGTGGGTAGTAACAGCATTATACATTCAGGCGCAGTAATTGGCGCCGATGGTTTCGGCTTTGCCTTGCAAGCAGATAAGAGCTGGTACAAAATTAAGCAAGTTGGCAATGTTGAGATTGGTGATGATGTTGAGATTGGCGCAAACACTACCGTTGACCGTGCGGCATTGGGTTCTACTAAAATTGCGAATGGCGTGAAACTCGATAATCAAGTAATAATTGGACATAACGTACACATTGACGAACATGCTATTATGGCAGGCGGCTCGCTGATAGCTGGTAGCAGTAAAGTTGGAAAACGTTGTCATATTGGTGGTGGTGTGGCTATTTCAGGGCACCTTGAAATTGTGGATGATGTGGTTATTACTGGACGTAGTATGGTCATCGGCTCTATCAAAAAATCAGGCGTTTATTCCTCGGGGATAACAACGGAGGAGAACAGTAAATGGCGACGCAATGCCACACGTTTTAGATCATTAGATAAAATAGCTAAAACAGTAAGACGCTTAGAAAAAAAATTAGATAAATAATAGGAAAAGAAAAATCATGGGGACAGAAAAATCAAACAATACACTTGTTAGCAATGAAAGCTTAATGAATGTAACAGAGATCAGACGTTTTTTAGCGCATCGCTATCCGTTTTTACTGGTTGACCGTGTGACACAGTTTGAGTCAGGAAAGTCATTAACAGCGATTAAAAATGTAACGATCAACGAGCCTTTTTTTAATGGTCATTTTCCCGATCAGCCGATAATGCCGGGTGTATTAATTATCGAAGCTTTAGCACAAGCAACAGGCTTATTGGGCTTTCGTACAATGGGTGAAGAGCCGCAAACGGATATGTTGTATATTTTGGTGGGTATCGATAAAGTAAAATTTAAGAAACAAGTCGTACCAGGTGATCAATTAGAACTACGTGCAGAAGTTTTGCGTCATAAAGGTCAAATGTGGATATTCAAAACAGAAGCCCGTGTTGACGGAGAGATAGCGACCATAGCAGAAATAAAATGTGCCGCTGTACCAGCTACTAAATAATATCTTAAGTAAAGCATGAGCAAAATTCACTCCACCGCAATTATTGATAGTAAAGCTGAACTGGCCGACGACGTTGTAGTTTCGCCATATGCGGTCATAGGTGCGGATGTAAAAATTGATAGTGGTACATGGATTGGCCCACATGCTGTTATCGAAGGTCCAACAACTATTGGCAAAGAAAACCGCATTTTTCAATTCTCCTCAGTAGGAGCGGAGCCACAAGATAAAAAATACAAAGGCGAGCCCACTACGCTAGAAATCGGTGACCGTAATTTAATCCGTGAAAATGTCACCATCAACCGTGGCACTGCTCAAGATATTGGTAAAACAGTCATTGGTGATGATAACTGGATTATGGCTTATGTGCATATTGCGCATGATTGCATTGTCGGTAATAACACGATTTTTGCCAACAATGCGACGCTGGCAGGGCATG
>JAZGFW010000061.1:0-4333 GCA_036479895.1 Cocleimonas sp.
ATGAGCTAAATTTTTACTGATTGAGGCGGGAAATGAAGCTAATAACTGGTTATTAGCAAGTTTTCCAACGAAAAGCAGTGAAATTTTAGTCATTTTTACTCGTCATCTGACTCGTGCAAAGGTCTCTCACTCTTCTTCCAAAAGCTTGTGTACTGCAGAGGTGATTTTATCAGGCATTGTGCCATGCACTAAGGTCTCGCGTAGTTGACCTTTTTTATCGATTAAATAAGTCGCCGATGAATGATCGACAATATAGCCCATGGCTGAATCACTGTTAACAATACGATAAGAAGCACCGTATTGTTTTACAATCTTGTCGATATGTTGCTTGTCGCTTGTCGCTCCGATGATATTAGGGTGAAAGTAACTAGTATACTCGGCTAGTTTTTCTGGGTTATCACGTTTCGGATCTACGCTAATAAACAAGCCCTGCACACTATCCAACGCTGTTTTATCCATTTTTTTAAAGGCTTCTGTCATTAAAGCTAATGATGTAGGGCAAATATCAGGACATTGGGTATAACCAAAGTAAAGCAGAACAACTTTGCCTTTTAATCCATGCAGGGACAAATCTTTATTGTTTGTTTTAACCGTAAAGTCCCCTCCTGTAGGGGCAACACTAATCCCTAGGATTTTATGCGTGGCATTTTGTTCTTCTGCTGGGCTCCAAAAAAATAATAGCCAAGTGAGAAGAATACTTAAAATGAAAAGTACACTTAAAACAAATACATTGGTTTTCATACAACGCCTGTTATTTGAGGGTATAAAAGAGAAACGGAACAGCGATTAAGCCATCCTCTGTGTGTAATAAGACCCGTGCTTCCCAGTTCATTTTAGCCAACGAGCAGACAGGTAAGATAGCTTTGCCGCTATACTTTTTTGTCGTGTTAGTGCTTTCCACATTAGCTTTTAATAGCGAACGGTTATAGCCCATCTCCATGCCTATACCTACGAAATCGACCTCTACTTTTGAGGGTTCTATACCGTCTAATTCTACCGATAAAGCCAGTGGCTTTAATAGAGGAATATCAATTGGGTCAATAAAAAAAGTAACATTTCCACCCTTGGGTAATATTGTAGTACAGGCATTTTTTCTTAAATCACAGTGCTCATCCGCCGCTACTATCGTATCAACCTTAGGTTTTAACACATCTTTAAATTTATAAGCCAAGGTGAAAAGTATGGCGAGTGATAGCAAAGAAACAAGTAACCAAAGTTTACTGTGTGTGTTTTCAGCCTGTTTATTTTTTTCCACTACCTGTTCACTTTTCATGCCAATTCACTATATGAGACCTTTGCACGAGTCGATGGCGAAAGAAAAATAGGCTGATATTTCACTGATTGAGGCGGAAAATAAAGCTAATAACGGGTTATTAGCAAGCTTCCCAACGAAAAGTAGTGGAATTTCAGTCATTTTTACTCGTCATACGACTCGCGCAAAGGTCTCAAGTATTAATATTGGATGAAGCTTAGCATTTGTAGGTGTTTACAACACCCGTAATCCCCTGATAGAAGAGAAAAACAGAGTGTAATTATCTGGTTTTATCGTATTTTCAAAAAGCTCTGCTAATTTTAGTTAGCATTTAACGCTAACTAAAATTAGGCATTATTATGATAATGACATACTGAACATAGTTGCTATAATTCACACTTCTAGAAAATTGCTCGCGTAACTCAGATGGATAGAGTGCTCCCCTCCTAAGGGAGATGTCGCAGGTTCGACTCCTGCCGTGAGCGCCATTTTTCGTTTATCACATAGCCTAAATGCCATAATTTGTGACCACAGAATCTAACTCGTTGGAAAATTACGATAGGCTAAAGCTGTTGAACAGGTTTACGGCTTAGGAAAAACAACCACATGTTCCAGATCCAAGCTCACCCCTACTTCATCTCCAATATCATGACGATGATGCGAATGTTCCAGCGTTAATAGCTTATCCCCATCTGCTAGTTCTAAGGTATAAAGGAAGTTTGCGCCACGGAATGCGCGATCAACAACCGTTGCTTTTAGTGTGGCTGTTTCATCGAGGATAATATCATCAGGGCGTATAAATACATTTACTTTGCAACCGGGTTTGCAGCCATCAGGGACTTTTTCATGCACTACTTCTAACGGAGTTTTTATGCTGTGTTCACATAAGACTTCACCTTCAATAAAAACGCCTTGACCAATAAAATCAGCGATAAAAGTATTGACAGGTTGGTGGTAAAGTTCGTAGCCATCCGCCCATTGTGTAAGCTTTCCGTCTTGCATTACGCCAATAGTATCAGCAACAATAAAAGCTTCATTTTGGTCGTGTGTCACGAGGATGGCGGTAATATTTTCGTGTTTAATAATATCCCTAATTTCTATCGCCAACTCTTCACGTAATTCAACATCCATACTGGAAAAAGGCTCATCCAATAATAACAAGTCAGGCTTAGGCGCTAATGCTCTGATGAGCGCTATACGTTGTTGTTGACCCCCTGATAATTCGTGCGGGTAACGTTTGCCGTAATCACCCAGTGATACCATTTCTAACAGCTGGGTCACACGTTTTCTTTTTTCTGCCTGTTGTAAATGGCGCATTCCGAACTTAATATTATCGGCAATATTTAAATGCGGGAACAGCGCAAAATCTTGAAAGACCATACCAATACTTCGGTTTTCTGGTGCGATATGCACGCTCTTATTGCTGACGGCTTTATCATTTAACCGTATTTCACCTTTTTTTAGTGATTCAAACCCAGCGATGGCTCTGAGTAATGTGGTTTTACCACAGCCACTGGGGCCTAAAAAACAACCTATTTCACCTTTGCTTAACCTGAGTGATGCACCTTGTACCACTACATTTTTGCCATAGGCGATGGAGACATCATTTACTTCTAACATGTATTATTTCTCTCCTGCGCGTGAATGGCTAATGGCTCGGCTTAGTAGAATAACAGGTAAGATACCGACTAAAACGATCATTAATGCGGGTGTTGCTGCATCCGCTAATCGTTCATCAGCGGCTAATTCATGCGCTCTTACCGCGAGTGTATTAAAATTAAAGGGACGTAAAATCAACGTTGCTGGGAGCTCTTTTAAAACATCAACAAACACTAAAAGCAATGCCGTTAGCACCGTGCCGCGCATCAGTGGCAAATGAATTTGGCGTAATACGGCTAAGGGCGATAAACCCATTGAGCGACCTGCATCATCCATTGTGGGCTTTATTTTCCCTAAACCTGACTCAATAGCGTTTACTGAAACCGCTAAAAAACGTACTGTGTAGGCAAATAATAGAGCAAAAATTGTGCCCGATAAAACTAAGCCTGTAGAAATATCAAAAGTCGCGCGCATCCAATCATCAACAGCATTATCAATGAACGCGAAAGGTGTCATTACACCAACAGCAATGACGGTGCCAGGAACAGCATAGCCTAGAGAAGCAACACTGACACTCGCTCGAACAATAGGTGCTTTGTGTAAACGTCGTCCATAAGCAAGTAGCAAGGCGATAGAAACCGCGATGAGTGATGCACTAATCGCCAACAACATACTGTTGAGCGTTAAGCTAAAGAAGGAGGAATCAATGGTTTCTTCTGCTGTGGTGAAAACCCAATAAAGTAACTGTGTGGCTGGCAAGATAAAACCAAATAAGACAGGGAGTAGACAAGCAATCCATGCCCAAAATGCCATTTTTCCCTTTAGTTGGAAGCGTTTAATCGCAGCGTATTTTTGGGAGGTATGATGAAATTTTGCTCGCTTGCGTGACCAGCGCTCTAACAAAATAAGTGCAAAAACAAAAACCAACATCATTGCCGCTAACTGCGATGCAGTTGTACCATCACCCATGCCAAACCATGTGCGAAAAATACCTGTGGTAAACGTAGCAATACCAAAATATTGCACCGTTCCAAAATCAGCTAATGTTTCCATTAATGCAAGGGATAGGCCTGTCATAATTGCGGGGCGAGCCAGTGGCAGCGCAACACGAAAGAACCCGTTAAGTGGCGTACTGCCTAATGTTCGACTGGCTTCAAGCGCACAAACAGATTGTTCTAAAAACGCGGCACGCGCCATCATATAAACATAGGGATATAAAACCAGCGATAACATGGCGATTGCTCCACCTATGGAACGAACCTCAGGAAACCAATAATCACGAAAACCCCAGCCCGTCCATTCCCGTATTTGACTTTGAATAGGGCCAGCAAAATCCAATAAACCAGTGTAAGTGTAAGCAATGATATAAGCAGGTATTGCTAAGGGTAATAACAATAACCAAGAAAATAAACGCCTATGAGGGAACTCACACATACTGGTCAACCAAGCCGTAATAACCCCCATTGTGAGCACACCAAAGCT
>JAZGFW010000062.1:0-2203 GCA_036479895.1 Cocleimonas sp.
TATTCGTGCAAAAATTGCAAAACGCGATGAAGCCGTTGCAGAAAAAGTACAGATTTTATACGGTGGTAGCGTAAACGGCGGAAACGCAGAAGAGCTATTTGCCATGGAAGACATTGATGGTGGATTAATTGGTGGCGCTTCACTAAAAGCAGAAGATTTCTTAGCCATTTGTAAAGCAGGCTAAAGTAACAAGTAAGTAGCAAGAATATTGCTAGATGCTACATCAGATACATAGTTAGAAACAAAGTTAGACGCACTAAGTTAGACACACTAAGTTAGACACACTAAGTTAGACATATGGTCAGATAAATTAAAAGGGTTCACATGTTATACAACATCTTATTAATCGTTCAAATCCTAGTTGCCTTAGGCATCATAGGTTTGGTACTTATTCAACATGGCAAGGGCGCTGACGCAGGTGCTGCTTTTGGTGGCGGTGCATCAGGCACAGTGTTTGGTTCGCGGGGTTCAGGCAACTTCCTAACGAAGCTAACAACGGGTTTGGCGATACTATTTTTTGCTAACTCTTTAATGCTAGCATGGTTAGTGGCTCATCCAGATGGTCTAAAAGGTGGTTCGATTATACCGAGCGCACCTTCAGCAGTTGTTGAGCCTGCAACAGGTGGTGCAGTAATAAATGCAACGCCTAACACAACACCTATTGATGTTCCAGGTGGTGCAGCACCAGCACCTGTAGCACCAATAAAAGAAGAAACTCCCTCAGATATACCTAAGTAAGTTAGCGCTTACTGTATTGCCGACGTGGTGAAATTGGTAGACACGCGCGCTTGAGGGGCGTGTTGCGCAAGCAGTGCCGGTTCGACTCCGGCCGTCGGCACCAATACACTAACCTAGTTTTCTAGGCATATACAAAGCCTGCTTTATGCAGGCTTTGTTGTGTGTGGCCTAAATGTTTGACAGACTTGCAATCTATAAGTATCATATTTGTACTATCAAAACGTAGTACAAAAAGTCATGGCTTCCATCGCAATCAGAGAACTAAGAAACTCACCTTCAAATCTAACGCATTCACTAGAGCAAGATGAATACGTGTTTATTACAAAGCATGGTAAGCCAATCGGTGTAGCCGTGCCTTTATCAAATGATAATCTACGCTTTGGGCTAACCCGTGCCACCGCACTACAGGCGTGGAAACAGGGTGATCTTTCACTGGGGAAAATGGCTGATTTATTAGGATTAAAAAAATCAGAATTACGTGAAACTCTGGCTGATATGAATATACCTATCCTCAATGAAGATGCAGATGTTGCCAAGACCGAAGCTAAAAATCTGTTGGCTTCGAAAGCCTCTATATAAACAGGATAAAACTTAATGAAGGTCATAGTCTCTGACAGTTCGCCTTTAATTGCTTTACTCAATATTCAACAACTGGATTTATTAAAGCTACTTTTTATAGAAGTTATTATTCCACCCACTGTAGCCAATGAGATTGAAGAAGGTGAAGAGGAAAACTCCGTCTGGTTTGTTTATAAAGAGTCAGGTTTTATCAATATACAAGCACTACCAAAGCCAGATAAACGCCAAGAAATACTTGAGCTGCAACTGGATGCAGGTGAGTCAGAAGCAATCATACTGGCGGATCAACTAAAGCACCCTTTACTGATAGATGAGCGAGCTGGGCGTAAAATGGCAAAAACAATGGGCTTAGATATAATTGGTTTAGTAGGGGTGTTATATGCACTAAAACAAGGACAGTACATCACGCATAAGGATGGGGTCGAGATAGTAGAGTCATTGGAGCGGGTACACTTTAGAATGAGTGAAGATTTAAAAAAGCTATTATTATAGAATATTGGGTCTTGTTATGAGTTGTAGTAACGTTAAGCTTTGATGCATTTCAACAAGAAATCAAAAAGCAGTACAAACACAGCATGACGCTGGGTGTGCTGAGGAAATGACAGGCAAACGACGTAATCGAATTTTTATATTTAAAGATTATCTGAGTGTGTTCAATCGTGTCATGTAAGGAAACTGATTACAAAGCACGTAACTCAATACGATTATTCACACGTCTGCCACCAGCGGTACTGTTTGTGGCACGTGGTTGGGAGTCACCTCTGCCTTCAGAGACCATGCGCCTTGCATTAATGCCTTGGCGTATAAGAAAAGACTTAACTACAGATGATCTACTTTTAGAGAGCAATACTTTTTCTGCGGTAATACCTAGGCTATCGGTGTGACC
>JAZGFW010000063.1:0-2115 GCA_036479895.1 Cocleimonas sp.
TGATTCACGTTTAAAACCTAATGAAACCAGAGAGATAAACTATAAAGTTCCTGTAGCAAATATCGTTACTGTAAAAGCTACAGCTTACTATGACTTGTTGCTCGTACCGATTAAAAAGAAATTTGCGGATAAATTACCAAAAGACTTGATGAAACCAAAACTCATCGCTCAAGCGTTAACAACACTGTAAGTAAACTTAGCAATCGCTGATTTCAAAATAACGGGGTACAGTTTAATTAAACTGTACCCCGTTATTAGTTCACTTTCACAGCATTAAATAATCAACACGTGCACTGAAAACAAGCAATATTTTTATAGTGTTGAATGACTATGCTAGACTACCCGTAATGCCGTTGTGGCAGTCAAAAATCATTAAGGAGAAATATTGTGGACGCAATTGATACGATTAAAATACTTGGAAGCCTACTGGGTAATGGAGCACTCTCAAAAGGCTCTGGTGGAAATGTTTTAGGTAGTATTTTAGGTTCAGCACTCGGTGGCTCGCAAAACCAGCAAACACAAGGTGGCGGTGCATTAGGTGATATTCTAGGGGGATTAATTTCAGGTGGTCAAAAAAATACCCAAGGTGGCGGCATGGGCGACCTACTCGGCGGACTACTTCAAGGCGGTGCGCAACAACCACAAGCTGGCGGTGGATTAGGTGACTTACTAGGAAGTCTTGTTGGTGGTGCGGGTGGACAACAACGTCAAGCTCCAGCGGGCGGTGGCATGGGTGATTTACTCGGAAGTCTTCTCGGTGGCGGACAGCAACAAAGTGGCAATCAAGGTGGTATGGGTGGTGCAGGTGGTCTTGGCGGATTACTCGGTGGTGCTCTAACTAAATTCGCACAAGCACAAAATGCTGATGCAACCACGCAAAACCACGACAACTGTGATCATTTACCCATGGGCGTAAATGCGGCACAAGCAACTGATCAAGCAACATTGATTATTCGTGCGATGATAAATGCGGCTAAATCAGACGGTGGCATTGATAAGACTGAGCAAGATGCAATAGTCGGTAAATTAGGTGATGTGAGTGAAGCAGAAGCTAACTTCGTGCGTAGCGAAATTCAAGCACCACTTGATGTTGAAGGCTTTATTAGAAGCATCCCTCGTGGTATGGAACAACAGATTTATGCTGTATCACTAACCTCAATTGATTTAGACAGCAATAAAGAAGCACATTATTTAGACCAGTTAGCTAAAGGTTTAAATATTGAACCTAAAATGGCAAATGCCATACATGAGCAATTAGGCGCACCTATTATTTATTCATAAATAAATCAGTAACTTTACATAAAAAGCAACCTAGGAAAACGCTTCTAGGTTGCTTTTTTTATTGTCAGTTCTAGTCAGTTTTACTCTTATTTGATTCGTGCAAAGTCTCAATTTATCTTACTTGCCCATTACCTCTTCAACAGGTTTATGGTAAACCAAATGACTGACATCCACCTGATCCCCGTATTTTTCTTTTATCGCTTTTATGGCGTGAACTCGCTTAGCAAAAAAATGGTTTTCACCAATCACATCATACAAACCCGACCGCTTTAAGGCATCCTCAAGCTTAAACTTTGGACGTGTAATACAAAATTCAATGCCCGCCTCTTCCAATCGTTTCGACATGTGGCTCAACATTTCTTCACCCGTCGCATCTATCTGATCAACCGCTTCTACATCTAACACCAGTACTTTTAGCAGTGGCTTGTCGGCAACGGCATTCAATAATTTTCGCTCTAAGTAACCGGCATTCGCAAAGTATAAATCACCGTCATAGCGATAAAAAGCTACGGTATCACTGGTTTCCAATTCGTATATTTCCGCATCTCGATATGTACCATCTTCAGCCAGAGCCACTTCTGCAAAATGTGGTGTCATCGTACGATAAATATAAAACATCATGGAAAGTGCAACACCAATAAATATCCCCCACTCCAGGTGAGGTGCAAAATATAAGGTCGTTAGAAACACGACCAAAGCCACAAAACCATCATGTGGGTTAACCGCCCATGCATGTGAAAAGGGTTGAAATTGAATCATACCAATAACGGCGACAATAATAATTGCCGCCAATGTTGCTACAGGTAAATAATAAAGTAAGGGCGTTAAAAACAA
>JAZGFW010000064.1:0-5350 GCA_036479895.1 Cocleimonas sp.
TGCCATGCACAATTAAGTGTGCAATTTCTTCAAATTCGGCATGTTCAGCAAAATCTAAAATATCATAACCGCGATAATGTAAATCATTGCCAGTGATACCTACAGTACAAATAGCAGTATTGCCCGCTGGCGTTCCCGAAAGCGCCACTGATTTTTTGGTTTTTTTAATCGGGGTTTTAATAGAGGTTAAGGCTGTCATTTGATGTCCTCCTTAGATTTACTGTCTTTTGTAAATAATGTATCAAGCTTTTTTTCATACGCGTGATAACCTAAAAAATCATACAATTCCATACGGGTTTGCATGGTGTCGACGACTTTTTCTTGTGTACCATCATCAAGCAAGTGTTGATAAATATTGAGAGCCGCCTTACTCATCGCACGAAAAGCACTTAATGGGTAAAGCGCTAAATCAACGCCAACGCTTGCAAGTTCTGTTGTTGTAAAAAGCGGTGTTGCGCCAAACTCAGTAATATTGGCCAACACAGGCACATTAACGGCATCAACAAATTCTTTATATTGTGAAAGCTCTGTCATAGCCTCAGGAAAGATCATATCGGCACCTGCCTCAACGCACGCAATACCGCGCTCAATAGCAGACTCCATGCCTTCAACGGCAAGTGCGTCAGTACGTGCCATAATCACAAAATCAACATCTGTTCGCGCATCAACCGCTGACTTAATACGGTCAACCATTTCTTGTTTTGAAATAATCGCTTTATTTGGGCGGTGACCACAACGCTTTTGCATAATCTGATCTTCAATATGAAAACCAGCCACACCTGCACGAATCATTTCGCGGGTACAACGGGCAATATTAAATGTGCCTCCCCAGCCTGTATCTACGTCCACCAATAAGGGTAGGGAACAAGCATCCGTAATGCGATAAGCGTCTTCTAAAACATCTTTAAGGGTCGTTATACCTAAGTCAGGTGTCCCAAAAGAGCAAGCCGCTACACCACCACCCGAAAGATAAATTGCTTTATGACCGACTTTTTCTGCCATGATGGCAGAGTACGCATCAATAGTGCCGACCACTTGAAGTGGGCTGTTATCAGCAACTGCTTGACGAAATTTTTTGCCTTGGCTCATGAGTATTCCTTTTTGAGAGTGCTTTTATCATTTTCACTCTTAAATAAATTTTTCACTATGTTCCATGCGCCATTGATGTGACGACGCATTAAAATTTCGGCTAACTCAGGATCACGATTAGCGATCGCCTCAACAATCTGGCGGTGTTCATTTAAAGCTTTTAAGGGGCGCTCAGGGGCTTGACTTGATTGATAGCGACAAATACGCAGTAATTGATAAAGCTCGCTACTTAACAGTTGCATTAAAAACTCATTGTTACTCGCGCGTGCGATACAGTAATGAAAGTCCAAATCACCTTCACGTTGAAAATATTCTTTACCCTCAGATTGGTCTATATTGCTTTCATGTTTTTCAAGCAACTGACGTAAATTATCAATCTCCGCATCATTCATACGCTCAGCGGCTAACCGAGCAGACATACCTTCTAAGGCTTCGCGAACCGTATAAATTTCTTCCATCATGGTTTGGGTGAGGGTGACTACGCGTGTGCCTGCATGCGGAATTCTGACGAGTAGACGAATTCCCTCTAATTTTCTAATCGCTTCACGCAAAGGCCCACGGCTAATACCGTATTTTTTCGCCAACATATCTTCGGTAATTTTACTGCCTTGAGTAATTTCACCTGAAATGATGGCTTCTTTCAACTCATCAAAAACTTGCTCAGAGAGCGTTTGACCTGTGATAGGTGTAATGTTGTTTTTTTTCATTGTTGACAATAATCCTCTAATAATGCTTTTTTGTCACTTTAGTTTAGTGTTAAACAGGATATTGTCAACAATAATTATTTATAGGGAGAAATAAACAAAATTTAAATAAAAGTAAGTAAACTTGTTTGTTTTTCTGGCGGATCTTTGAAATTGCTTAATAAAATAATAGAACATCAAAAGCAACTCAGTGCTTGTAGTCGTTGTCCTGAAATGATTCAGCCGGTCATTACCGGTAATGCGGTCAATGCATCTATTATGTTAATAGGACAAGCACCGGGCATTCATGAAGGTAAAGTAAGAAAGCCCTTTGGCTGGACAGCGGGAAAAACACTGTTCAAATGGTTTAATTCAATCGGTTTGGATGAAGACGCAGTGCGGAAACAAATTTATATGTCAGCGGTATGTCGTTGTTTCCCTGGTAAAAACCTAAAAGGAAGCGGTGATCGCGTGCCGAATAAAACTGAAATTGCGACGTGTAAAACGTGGCTAGAAAAAGAGTATGAATTACTCCAGCCTAAATTAATTATACCCATTGGCAAGTTAGCTATCTCACAATACCTAACGGCTAAAAAGTTGGACGAAGTGGTTGGCAAGCAATTTGTAATTGATACGCCTTTGTTGCAAGTTGACTGTATCCCGCTTCCGCATCCTTCGGGCTTATCGACTTGGTATAATACCGAGCCGGGTAAGAACTTATTGCAAGATGCTTTGGGCTTGATCGCCAAACATAAAGCTTGGCGGGAATTGCAATAAATATTGTTAGCCAGTTAGTACTATCGTATAAGCCCGTTTTTTTTTACGCGTAAAAATCGGCGTTGTATGTGTCAAAAAAACAACCCATCTAAATACTCCATACTTCCGTAATTATAATTTAATGGCTAAATTTAAAACCATCGCTTTATCTAAGTAGCTTAGTGAGAATGGATTTCGTTTTTAAGATGGTACTTAATTATTTGTCTGCATCTGCGGATAGACATTTTTAAGTGACTATTTTGTAACAAGGCTTATAAGCAATATCACTCGGCAATTTCATACGGTCTTGCGCAACAAAGGATTTAAGCAAAGTATCCATACGCGCCATGATGTCGGGGTCTCCAGTAATTTCGAATAAACCGTGTTTTTCAATCGCACGAATGCCATCGTCTTTAACATTGCCTGAGACAATCCCTGAAAAGGCACGACGTAGATTTGCGGCTAAAACATGTTTGGGTAAGTCCATATTTAATTCTAAACTCGCCATATTCTTGTGCGTAGGTTCAAATGGTTGTTGGAATTCCTTATCAATCTCAAGTAGCCAATTATAATAATAAGCATCGCTGTGCTCACGACGAAAATCACGAACTTTCTTAATACCTTTAACCATTGCAATGGCAACTTTTTCTGGGTCGTCAATAATAATTTTATAACACTCTTGCGCACCTTTTCCGAGGGTTGCGCCAATAAAGTCATCTATTTGCTCAAAGTATTCACGTGAGCTTTCTGGTGCGGTAAAAATAAGGGGGAATGGCATATAGGCATTTTTAGGGTGTAAGAGTATACCCAGAATATACAAAATTTCTTCTGTTGTACCTGCGCCACCAGGAAAGACGATAATGCCATGACCGATACGCACAAAGGCTTCTAAACGCTTTTCAATATCGGGCATAATGATTAAGTCATTAACGATGGGGTTAGGCGATTCAGCCGCGATAATACCAGGCTCGGTCATACCTAAATATTGACCATCTTTAATACGTTGTTTAGCGTGTCCAAAAGTTGCGCCTTTCATTGGGCCTTTCATGGCACCTGGGCCACAGCCTGTACAAATATTTTGTTTGCGCAAACCTAACTGATAACCAACCTCTTTAGTGTAATCATATTCAACACGCGAGATCGAATGCCCACCCCAACACACAACTAAGCGTGGTTTAGCACCATAATGAAGCGCCCCAGAGTTACGCATAATATGGAAAACAGCATTGGTTACGCCTTCACTGTCATTTAAATCAAACGCGGGGTTTTCGATAATGGCATCGTTTGAATAAATAATATCGCGTAATACAGCATATAAATGCTCGTTAATACCGCGAATCATTTCACCATCGACAAAAGCATCGGCAGGAGCGCCCGTAACTTCTAGCTTAATGCCGCGATCTTGCTGTATGATTTTTATATTAAAAGCTTCATGTCGGGCTAATAGCTCTTTGGCATCATCGGTATAATCACCATGACTCAGCACGGCTAAAGCACATTGGCGGAATAATCTGTAAAGTCCTTTACTACTGGTATCAAGTAGTTTGTTGACCTCTTGCTGTGATAAAACATTGAGGTGAACTGTTGGTGTAATGCGTGCATTAACTAAAGCGTCGCTCATGGTTGTTGCCCTTTATCTTATATTATTAATATGTAGGCGTATTAAAGCATAAAATAGACAAATTTATTTCTACCAATTACTCATTTGCTTCTATACTTTGGTAAATTTTTCTAAGATTAAATATGACTCAGACTTTTAAATTATTAGAGGCAATAAAAAAAGGTGGAATTACACCTGATGCTGATCAAAGAGTCGCTATAGAACTTTTACAAAAAATAGGGGAGCAGCTAATAAATGCCCCTGAGTTTGTATCTTTACAAGAAGATAATAAACCGTCCGCCAAAAAGTCCTTCTTTTCATTTTTAAAACCATCCAAGCCAGAATCTATAGAATATAAATCAGCAATTATAAAGGGCTTATATCTCTGGGGTGATGTAGGCCGCGGAAAAACATGGTTGATGGATGTTTTTTATTCAACATTACCTTCTTTCACAATACAAAAACAACGCATACATTTTCATGCTTTCATGTTACAAGTACATAAAAAACTACAAGATTTACCTGCACAGTCTGACCCATTAACCTTAATCGGCAAGCAGATGGCACAAGAAATTAATCTACTGTGTTTGGATGAGTTTCATGTCATGGATATTGCTGATGCGGTGATATTGCAGGGCTTATTAAAAGCATTATTTGAAAACGGAGTAACGGTGATTACTACATCCAATCGCCCTCCTGATGATCTTTATAAAAATGGCTCGCACCGAGAACGCTTTTTACCTGCGATAGCGTTGATAAAATTACACTGTCATATTCATCAATTAGACGCTAATACTGATTATCGTTTATTACGAAAAGCACAAAATAATGTCTATTTTATTCCACATATTGATACGACAAATCAACAGCTAACAGCACGTTTTAATGACCTCACTACAAGCCGTACAATATCAGGAAAAAACATCAAAATTCTAGGCAGAGAAATCCCTATTATTTTATTTGCAAAAGACTGTGTTTGGTTTCATTTTGATGCGTTATGCCGTGGCATGCGTGCCAATAAAGACTATATAGAAATCGCTGCACATTATAAGACTGTTATTGTGTCAGAGATACCTGAGTTACACGAAGGCGAAGAAGGTCCGGCACGCCGCTTTTTAAATATGATTGATGCTTTTTACGATCAGCATGTTTATTTGGTTTTATCCGCACATATTGAATTAGATGCAATTTATAAAGGTGAATTACTCGTATTTGAATTTGA
>JAZGFW010000065.1:0-7957 GCA_036479895.1 Cocleimonas sp.
GACCCCTGTTATAACCTCTTGCAACTTAATATCTTTAGCGGCTTCTTTAACCACAAATAAATTCATTCCTACAGGTGGGGTCAGTAGCCCAATTTCTACCGTCACCACCACTAAAATACCAAACCAAACGGGGTCAATGCCTGCTTCCATAATCAAAGGAAAGAAGATAGGCACGGTGAGAAGTATCATGGATAAGCTTTCCATAAAAAAGCCCATCACAATATAAAAAACTAAAATACTGGCAAGAATTTGCCATGTCGAAAATTGGTGCGCTTTAATAAAGCTAATCATTTCAAAAGATATTTGTGACACTGATAATAAATACCCAAAGACTTCTGCGCCGATAAGAATCATAAAAATTGTTGCAGTCAATTGCACTGTTTCAGCTAAGGCTTCTTTTAACTGAGAGAAATTCATGCCACGCCAAAGAGCAATAATGAGCGCTAAACCAGCCCCTGCGCCACCCGCTTCGGTGGGTGTGAAAAAACCACCGTATAGTCCCCCCATGACAAGCCCAAATAATAATGCAATAGGGGAGAAGCGCTTAAATGCCAAGGTGAGCGAGCCTAAATCATCGCTATGGTTTTGATGGTTTTCTTTAGGTTGCCAAACCTTTGACATAATGACAACAGTAATCACGTACAAACAAAAAGCAAGAACACCGGGTAACAAGCCTGCTAAAAACATTGCCTTAACAGATTGTTCGGTAATGAGCGCATACAATAAAAGTGCAATGGAAGGCGGTATCATTATGCCCAACGTACCACCTGCGGCTAATGACCCTGAAGCAAGGCGTTTGTCATAACCATGTGCCATCATCTCTGGGTAGGCTACCTTTGTCATGGTTGATGCTGTGGCTAAGGATGAACCTGATACTGCAGAAAAAGCGGCAGATGAAGTTATTCCTGCAATCGCAAGCCCTCCATTCCAACCCCCTGTAAAGCGTTTTGCTGATAGGAATAAATCACGGGATAAACCTGAGCGTGAGATGAGGTTACCCATTAATAAAAATAAAGGGATTAAAGTGAGAGAATAGTTTGAGGCTGTTTCAAAAGCGCCTGTTTCAAGAATGCTCAGCGCGGGTTCAAAGCCTACAATAAGCGCAAAACTACCTGTACCTACCAAAATCATCGCTAAACCGATGGGACAACCTAGCATAATCAGTAAAAATAAAAGCCCGATACTGATTAGTCCAATCATTTGAGGAGACATTTATTCGGCCTCTTGTTGTTTGGGGTTACTTTGGAAAGATTTTATCAAGCAGATGATAAAGGTGGCTAAACAGGCAATACTGATAAAGGCGTAGAAGTAATAAAGAGGAATTTGTAAGTCTTGGCTTACATCGCCACGATTAAAGGTTAGCCAAAATCTTTGAGAGAATTGGATCGTTAAAATCATTGTAAACCCAGCCATAAGTACCAGCCAAATATTTTCTAAAGTATTGGCGATGAAGGCAGGAAGTTTATTGCTGATTAGGTCAACGCGGACCATGCCGTAGGTAACGGCACGAGGCAGAGCAGAAAAAATAATGATTAAGAGTGTGTATTTTGAGAGCTCAATGGCTCCTGGAATCATAAAGCTAATACTTCCTGAACTTATAGTATGAAGTTGACGAGTGACTATATTAAAAGCAACGATAAACAGTAAAAAGAAAGTGGCAGTTCGTGCCATCGTATCAAAGATTATAAGCAGGGTTTTATTCATTAAAAGCATAATAACCATAGAGCTCATACAGGTCATAGAGAAAATTACGATTTTTTAGTTTTAAAAGAGGCTTACTTGTCAGGTTTACTCTTAAATAATGATGGGTAGGTAGACTTGTTACATCAAGAAGTTGGGCATAAAAAGCTAGTGGCTACATCACTACAGTCACAGTAGCTTATAAATATTAGCATCAATGCTTTAACTCTGCCTTACAAGCTGAGACATAGGTTTTAACCTTAGCGTAAGTTTCTGTACCTGCTAAGCCTTTATCGTCAAGTTCACTAAGATAAGCTTGTGTAGCACGTTGACCTGCTTCAATCCATTTCGCTTTTTCTGTAGGATCAATTTGGTGAATAGTACCTGACTTTTTTATTTTGGGTAATGCATCGGCATCACCTTTGTCATAACCACGCCCAGCAATTAGCGCCCATTTCATACCAGAATTATCATCAACTGCCTTTTTAATATCTGCTGGGAGCTTTTCATAAGTGCCTTTATTCATTGTGGCTACAAAGGCGAGCGAATAAAAACCAAACTCGGTGTGGTGTGATGTGACCTCATCGGCTCTAAAGCCTGCAACTGCCTCCCATGGCAACATGAATCCATCAATCGTACCGTGCTGTACAGATTCGTAAATACGTGGTGCTGGCATGCCGACAGGTTCTGCGCCAAGCTCGGTGAGTAACTTACCAATGACTGCGGTAGGGCGACGGATTTTTAAACCTTTTAAATCAGCCAAAGTGGTGACGGCTTTGTCTTTGGTGCTTAAATGACCCAAGCCGTGCGTGTGAACATATAAAACGTGAGTTTCTGAATATTCTTTATCTAACGTTCCACTGTCATAAAGCTTTTGAAAGGCGCAAGAACCAACCTCGGCACTATCAAATAATCCCGGCAATTCAATAATTTGACTGAGTGGAAAACGATTGGCAGTGTAGCCCTGTACCGTCCAAGCAATATCGGTAATGCCATTTTTAGCATTATCGTAACCTGCAGGTGCTTTGCCTAGGGTTTGCGCTGGGTAGACAGTTACGCCTAACGCACCGTTCGAATCTTTAGCGACAGCACCAGCCCAATTTTTAAAAAGGGCTTGGTTTTGCCATGAGCTTGCTGGCATAAAGTGGGCGTATTTTAGGTTTTGGCTGGGCTGAACTTTATCTTCATGATTTTTGTTGTCTACATTTTCACTTTCTTCCGTTGTCTTTTTTTCGCAGGCAGATAAAAAGAGAAGACATGTAATGACAATAGCTAACGATTTATAATTCATTATATTTTCCAAACAAGAAAGTAGTGTCTGGAAGTATAACGAAACTCGAAGGGGTTAAAGTAGTAACATTATAAATACTGGGCTTAAACAAAGGGTAAAACAGATTGTCCACCCCAAGGGTTGCTTTGTCCCCACCAGCGTTGAGCCAGTGTGCCATAAATGGCTCTAAAGTCAGTAGTGTGTTGTACATTGCCATTGGCATCTAATCTGGAAAAATCAGGATGCTTTCCATAAACTCCGCCTTTAACTTTTCCGCCTAGAATCATATGAGAAGAAGCTGTGCCGTGATCGGTTCCTCCACCACGGTTTTCTTTAGCACGTCGCCCAAATTCAGAATAGGTAACAACTAAAATATCATTCCATTTGCCCGCACGTTGCATTGACTTTTGGAAGGATGCTAAGCCATTAGCAAGCTGGTATAAGCTATTGTCCTGTCCGCTACGTTGTCCTGCATGTGTGTCAAAGCCACCTTGAGTGACTTTGTAAACAGGGGCGTCAATGCCATTTATTATCATTTCTGCAACGGACTCTAGGCTGTGACCTAATACCCCTTTTGAGAAACCAACACCAGAGCGTCTAGGGCTTTTTCCCATTTTAGTCGCGATTTGTTCGCCTGCGCTGAATAGCTGATGTTGAATTTGACTGACATGAGCAATAGCAGGGGTTGTGTTAGAAGGCTGAACATCGCTAATACGCTTGATTTGGCTTAAAAAATTGCGGGGGTCTTGCATGGTTACGGCATTGAGTTGGCTACTTTGTAGTGGCCCAAGTTGGGCTTGACCTTTGTTAAGCGCAACGCCGTGTAGGCCTTTTTTAAACTTTGGTAATACTTGTGAAAGCCAGCCGTTCTCGATGTATTGGTTGGCATTTGAAGCTGAGTCCCAAATATCCATAGAACGAAAATGAGAGAGTATCGGATGAGGGTAGCCAA
Organism: Cocleimonas sp.; assembly: GCA_036479895.1. Classification (GTDB taxonomy): domain Bacteria; phylum Pseudomonadota; class Gammaproteobacteria; order Thiotrichales; family Thiotrichaceae; genus Cocleimonas. The sequence goes on from JAZGFW010000065.1 coordinate 3,903, forward strand.
CCCCTTGAACCCATGCCATCTGCCCTGAGTTCCACAATGGCATTAAAGCTTTCATACGAGGGTGTAAGCCGACACTATCATTTAATCCAAGCACTTGGCGTTGTTGAATGGCTATGCGTGGGCGGTATTTGTAATACAGCTCATCTTTAAAAGGTACTAGCGTATTGAAACCGTCATTGCCGCCCTTTAATTCAACCAATACAACAATGCGTTGTCTTTGTCCTGCTCCCCAAAGTAGCTCAGGTGTAAGCAAAGGGACAGCACCTGCTGAAGCGATTAAACCAGCATATCTTAGAAAATCTCGGCGATTCATTTTTGTTGTCATTTGTTAATTAACCTGATACTAGTTGACTTGATAGGATGGATCTAACACTAATGCACGTGCAAGACGCTGCTTCCCTGGTTTTTGTGGTGCAGCTTGTAAAGGCGGGATAGCTAACAACCAAGCTTGCATTTGAGCGGGTTTAAGGTCTGGAATTTTCTGTGCAACACCACCCCGATTTTTACGCTCGTTTAAATTGCCTTTGGTGAGATTGTTCATCATTGAGTTACGGCGTAACAAAGATTGTGTGCTAATCCAACTGGTACCACCATCCCAACCTTTAACGCTGGGGTGAGCAAATACACCTTGGCCCATAATATTAAGATTATGCGCTAAGTCAGTATGAGTTGAGGAGTAGGGTAAGCTGCGTAAAGTACCTATCGTTAGCTCAATCGGTGTTTTTATTAGTGCGCCACGGTTTGGTTTCGCCCAAAAGTCAGGGCTGTTTAGGACGGCGTTAAGCAGAGTCGGAATGTCATAGTTAGCTCTCCTAAAAATTTGTGCCCATTGTTTGATAACGCCTTGTTTGGGTTTAGAGATACTTATAAATTCATGCCACATTTTTGTCGCTATTGTTTCGGCAGTACGCGGGTGTTTGAGTAGGATATTAATAATATCTTCACCTTTATAGTTACCGCGTTTACCGAGAAACGTTTTTGTACCGTTGTCGTGATTATTTGCACGATTTAGGAAGCGTCCGCTGCGGTCATCCACCCCCCAGCCTGTAAAAGCTCTTGCTGCTTCGCGCATATCATTTTCGTTATAGTTGCCGATACCTAAAGTAAAAAGCTCCAATAATTCACGTGAAAAATTCTCATTAGGTTCTTCTTTTGTACTGACATAACCATCTAAGTAAACCAGCATGGCAGGATCTTTAGCAATAGCATGAAGCATTGTGCCAAAATTGCCCAGTGCATGTTTGCGTAGCAACAGGTTTTGTTTGTGTAGCATATCAACTTGTTGTGTTTTTTGGATTGAAGAAGGGAAATGGTTATGCCAAAAAAGGGTCATACGCTCTAAAAAAGGTGAACGTGTATTAATTAGGTGCTTAACCCACCAGTCTTGCAGCTTTTTTCCTTCGACACGTGAAATACGCTTGACCATTTTTTTACGGCGCATATTATTCATTAAGCCTACGGTTCTACTCCAAGGGCTCATACCTGGGGGGCGAGGTAAGTTATTGTCACGGCTCTTTAACAAATGATTAATTGCTTGTTGTCGTGTTAGATTCTGGAAGCGTTGAATGGTATCCCATTCTGAACCAATCCCCGTTCGTGATACCAAGTGACGGGCTTCATTAAAGCTTAATTTTTTCATTGTGATCGTAAAAACCCTATCTGGTTAATTGAGACCTTTGCACGAATCAGGTGACGAGTAAAAATGACTAATATTTCACTGCTTTTCGTTGAAAAACTTGCTAATAATTCGTTATTAGCTTCATTTTCCGTCTCAATCAGTAAAATATTAGCCTATTTTTCTTTCTCCACTGATTCGTGCAAAGGTCTCTATGAAAGCGAACTAAAAACGGGGTACAGTAATTAAACTGTACCCCGTTTTTTGAAACCAGCGATTGCTGAGTTTACTTACAGTGTTGTTAACGCTTGAGCGATGAGTTTTGGTTTCATCAAGTCTTTTGGTAATTTATCTGCAAATTTCTTTTTAATCGGTACGAGCAACAAGTCATAGTAAGCTGTAGCTTTTACAGTAACGATATTTGCTACAGGAACTTTATAGTTTATCTCTCTGGTTTCATTAGGTTTTAAACGTGAATCACCTAATACTTTAGTCGCTAAGGGTGGTGAGCTAGGGCCGTCATCATTACCGATGGTGTACATAAACATGGCTTGCTTATCATCTTTCATCGGATGACTTTTGGTATTACTCCAAACTTCTTCTCCTTCTTTATTAAAGGCAACGGTCTTTATGTAAAAATTTCTAAACGGTGCACCGGTAGGAAAACTGTGAGGCAATAAGTTTTGTACTTTAATGATAATGTTAGCCCCTTCTCCTGAAGCGGCAGCAGCTACGGTGAGAACCAACCCCTTAGCAACCATTTCTGCAGAGTGACCGCCTGACATTTCATGATTAGAAACGCCATTGACCGTTGCCATGTGACAGGTTTGACAGGTGGTAGAACCAGAAGCAGACTCAATCTCAGCACCTGTTTGACACAATGAAACGTTGTTTGAATTAGGTCGTTGGTCATGACAACCCATGCAAGCATCGGAGGTTTTCATTAAGCCAGGATTTCCTGCTACATCTACACCAAACTTCTTACGGTGTTTTTTAGTTTTATCGGCAGTGCCCATGGGGCCTTGAATATGAGTTTTTGAGTATTCATACGCCTGCATACCTAGCTGCAATCCACCGCCTGGCTTTTTGGTGCCTTTAAATTTAGTTAGCGTATGGCAGGCGATACAGTTAACACCTTCTTCAAAGGATTTTTTGGCTGTTAAATCTGTCTTACCTGCTTTCGCAGCTGCAGGTGCATGGCATTGAAGACAAGCAGGGTATTTATCTTTATTTTTACCGGTTCTAACCCCTTCTTTCGTTGGGTCGCCAACTACGCCTCTATAAAACGTGCCATGAATAGGGTCTTTTAGTGCGGTACTTTGGGCGTGCATAGAGCCTTTCCACTGATCATAAATATCTTCATGGCATTTGGCACATTTCTTTGATTTTAGGTTAGTAATATTTTTGTGAACATCATCTTTTTTTGCAAAGCTAGGTGCGCTAAATGCGAGTAAACATAGGGGCAGAGCAAAGTAAGATAATATTTTTAATGTTAAGCTTTTTATTTTCATGGGGGTATCCTTAGCAACGGTTTGAAAGTATTCCTTCTCACTGCTGACAATACGCCAATAAAAGTTTCATGCCTTAATCTGGGTTTATAACCTATGTTAATTAGAAAACCCTTATAGAGAAAACTTGACTCTAAAGTTAACTATAGGGTTTATGCTAGACTATATTAGATAGCATGAGAGGAATGAAAATGCGCATTGGTGAACTATCAAAGAGTACAGGTTTTCAGGTTGAGACCTTACGTTACTATGAAAAAGAAGGCTTACTTACGCCTGTTTCTCGAACACAATCGGGTTACCGTGAATATAATCAAACGTCATTAAAACAATTACATTTTATTAGGAATGCTAAATCAGTAGGTTTTTCATTAAAAGAAATTGCTGAATTACTGACCTTACGGGTTGATAGAAATCAATACAGTTGTGGTGAAGTAAAGTCTATTGCAGAGCAAAAAATATCTCAGATAGATAATAAAATTAAAGAGTTAGATAAGATGCGCAAGGCCTTATATAGCATTACTGATGCTTGTTGTGGTGGGGCAGAACCTGCCACAACCTGCACGATTTTAAATGCTTTGGATGGTGAAGAAGAGGAAAGCAAATATGTTTGATTTTTTGAATAATTTATTAGAACTGTGCTTAGAAGCAGCGCCTTGGTTGGTGCTAGGTTTGGTTATTGGCGGATTGATTAAATCTTTAATTCCCACCCGTTTAATGCAAAAACATTTGAGTGGGAGTGGTTTTTCATCGGTGATTAAGGCTGCCTTATTTGGCGCACCTTTACCTTTGTGTTCGTGTGGGGTGATTCCTGCGGCATTAAGTTTACGTCGGGCGGGTGCATCAAAGCCTGCAACGGTTTCTTTTTTGGTTTCAACACCAGAAACCGGGATTGACTCGGTGAGTATTTCCTATGCTTTATTAGGTCCTTTTAT
>JAZGFW010000066.1:0-3789 GCA_036479895.1 Cocleimonas sp.
AAATCTGTATTGTTTGCGGCTTGTCTAATACGTGGTGCAAAAAGTTTATTTTTCCAAAGATCATGATTACTTCCGGCAGGGACTGAAATAACGGTCTGTGTGCCTGTTGTAGATAGGACACTATCGCCTTTTGGATCATAAAAACTCCATATATTGGTATTCAGCTCTCTGTTAAAATCATCTGACACCATACCTGATGCGCTATTTGTTGAATTATCTGTAGTAGTGAATACCTTATCTTCACTACTAACAGTATTATTACTATTATCGGCAGATTTAACTTGATAGTGATAAGTAGTATTAGAACTCAATCCTGTCATAGTAATGCTATGAGTTATCTTCTGAGAAGAATTATTAACATTTAGACCGTATCCGTTGTTAAGTCCGTAATTTACGACACTGTCTGAATTCTCATTAGTTTTCCATGTGATTGTTGCTGTGGAATTAGTCACTGCAACTTGAATATCACTTATTACTGGTGACGTCGTATCAGGTGAGCTAGAACCTGCTTGTTTAATATTAACATTTCCAAAAGTAACATCCGCTTTGTGAGCAACTAGCAAAACAGATCCATCTCGCGTGGGAACATCTGCATGCATATTCCAGGCAATAGGTTCACCCTCACTTTGTTTCCAAAACTTCACATTGAATTGGCTCATCCCATTGCTCAATGGTTTCGAATAACTTTTAAGCATGTATTTTTCACCGACAGCCAGTGGAGCAATTTCTTGACTTGCTCTATAGACTTCCCAGTCAATTAATCCACCATAGGTGACAATATTAAATGATGTTTTATTATTTTTACGAATCCAGGCTAATGCCTGTATAGGCCATTCTTTACCTGGTGAGTAGCGTCCTTCATGTCCCTGCCAACCAACGGCAAACCCTATCCCGGAAAAATCTGAATGCAGAATAAATGGAACCGTCACTTCATAATTATCAGTAGGCCAGGTTTCATCACCTATCGCTATTGTACGATCATAACCGGTCTGAGCTGTTCGAATACCATCATTTGTAAGCCTCCATAAGCCATCCACAATATGAGCAATATTTTCAACATCCTGAATTGTTGTTAATGTTCCCCAATTAGCTGTATATGGAATTGGCCAATAGTTTCCCGGGGTATAGTTGATAGTGACAACTTTAGTTGATACTTGATCACGGCTATCTTTAGCTTTTATTTCTATTGTATTCAATCCTACATTCAAGTCGTTATAGTCAATTTCAATATTAAAATCCCCTTTTCGTGCTAATCGACGATTAGGTCCAAAATACAAGCGTTTCTTTGCTTCACCATTAAGTACATAAGTTAATGTGGATAAATTTATATCAGAAAAGACATTACCTAGGATATTAGCCCATTTTTGTGAAATACCAGGTTGACCAAATTGCACCGTCGGTTGAGCATACCCATTCCATGTACTAATAACCGGGGGAGATACACGAACTAACCTTGGAACAATCCTAACATCGCTGTCATCTATGGGCTGATCTTCTGGATTCTCAAAATAATCAACACTAGACAAAAACTCAGGACTTAGTCCCCCCGTTGTACCAGCAAAAAAACCAACTTCTGTAACTATTAGGTTTTTAGTGAACGAAACTGCATCTGTCCATGCCTCTCCATCATCAGAGTAACGAAACGTCCAATTATTTCCAGAGCGAATAACTTGCCGATAATTTGGAGAATTTGGAAGTGCTATAGATTTATAGGTTGTAACGGTATCTGTTATTACATCAATATAAGCAACGAATAAATGTGCTCCAGAAATATTATAAAAAATGTCAAATCGTAGAAAAACATTATCGTTTTCTTGAATAATAATGCCTTGTAACTGATGCGTCACTTTAGGTTTGGATTCAAACTTTATTTCAAATTGAAAATCAGTATCAGATGTAGCCTGTAATAAGCGAGGGGCTTTATTACTATTTGCTGTCTTCCATAAATCATGGGGCAGGCCTTTAGGTACATTAATTAAAGCATTTGTTCCATCAAAAGTCAGTGTGGATTCACCCGGTTCATTACCACTTATGTCATCAGTATCATAAGGGTCATAGAAACGCCAGTCAGGATTAGATTCTGATGTAGCTGAATTGAAATCATCTGAGCGTAAATCAGACGCTTCTACAGTATGTGAGCAAAAGGATATAATCATTATAAAGATAACTTTTCTCATGGATACCCAACTATTAACGTAACAATTCATTACATGCACCTAATTTTAAAAAATTAAAAACAGCTATACCATTATTAAAGCACTATATGCACCACATTTGTATTATTTTCAATAATTTATATAATAAAATTATAAATAACATTAATATTTAATTTAAATTCAACAACTTGAACTGCATCACAGTTTTTAAAGATTGATGTTATATCGTATTGGAGAAAAGATTACGCAGATTAAAACAAAACACTTTCCAAGTTACATAAACATACTATTTATAGGCACTTAACAATGACTTTTTTGCTTACACTTTTTGCATTCCTTTTTTTATTACTCGCTCCTCCTCTCTCAGCAAAAGTAGATTTTTCTCACATTAGCTCTGCAGACGAAGCTTGTTCAGAACCGAATAAGCCCCTTCCATGCCCGACAGCATCTGGCACTAAACAAACGGCTAGTCTCATACTAGATATTAATAGTGATGGAAAAAATGATTTTGTCATTACAGACAGATCAACATCACCCAGTGTGGTTTGGTTTGAACGTATTGATAGCGGATGGAAACAACATGTTATCGAGAATAGCCCTTTAAAAATTGAGGCAGGGGGAGATTTTTATGATATCGATGGCGATGGCGACCTGGATATTTCTTTTGGAGGTGACTCATCTAATAACCAAATGTGGTGGTGGGAAAACCCTGCACCATATTTTGACAAGACATGGATTCGTCGAACCATTAAAAACGATGGTTTAAATAAGCATCACGACCAACAATTTGGCGATTTTGATGGAGATGGTAAGACTGAACTTGTTTTTTGGAATCAACAAGAAAAGAAACTATTTCTGGCAGAAATACCAGAAAATCCAAAAAAGAGTGAAGTTTGGTCAAAAAAAGCTATTTTTACAGCTTCAGACGAAAAATTCGAAGGTATCGCCAAAACAGATATTGATGGCGATGGAAAACTTGACATAGTAGCCGCTGGCCGCTGGTTTAAACATAAAAAAGGAAGTGAGTTTGAAGCTAACACAATTGACGACTCTATGTCATTCACTCGCTCAGCTACTGGACAACTTATCAAAGGAGGATGGGCAGAGACAGTTTTTGTCTGTGGTGATTGTGATGGTCCACTTAAAATGTTTGTGTATAAAAAAGGAGACTGGTCAGAAAAAACATTGATAGACAATGTTATTCATGGTCACTCACTCCATCTGGCTGATATGGACAGTGATGGTAATCTTGATATTTTTGTCGCCGAAATGAGACATAACGGTAAAAACCCTCAAGCTAGCATTAAAATCCTTTATGGTGACGGTAAAGGAGACTTTGAAGTACAAGAAATTGGTAAAGGAACGGGAAATCATGAATCACGAGTCGCCGATCTGGATGGAGATGGAGATATCGATATTCTCTCAAAACCCTATAATTGGGAGACACCTCGTGTCGATATTTGGCTTAATCAAAGTAAATCTGACAGTACTCTATTGCCAATCAACAAATGGCAACGCCATTTAATTGGTACTCTCGACAATCGAGGAACACATATCGTTTATGGTGACTTTAATAATGATGGAAAAACAGATGTTGCAGCAGCCAATAGCTGGTTTAAAAATCCAGGAAAAA
>JAZGFW010000067.1:0-5561 GCA_036479895.1 Cocleimonas sp.
CACTTTGGTTTTGAAGCCGTCGCATGGTATTGGCATTTTGTTGATGTGGTTTGGTTAGGTTTATTCATTGTCGTTTATTGGTTATAGCTAGCTGTTCGAAGGTTTCAAATAATGAATTACATCATCCTGATATTTTTTATTTTCATAATATACAGTCTAGGCTCGGCCTTGTATTACATGATGAAGGATGGCGGTGGTTCAACACGAATGGTTAAAGCTTTAACTATTCGTGTTGGTGTTTCCATTGCTCTATTTATCTTTGTCCTATTTTCATTTTGGATGGAGTGGATTAAACCCGCAGGTGTAACTTAGTACTAATGATTCGCTTACAGATTGGAAATTATCACTTTTCACCCAAGTTAATTCCCACGCTAGCAACCATTATTTTAGTCCCTTTTTTAGCTTCATTAGGGTTATGGCAACTAGACAGAGCAGATCAAAAACGAGAGATTGATAATGGTGTTAAGCAAGCTCAAGCAAAAAAAGCATTGGATTTAAATAACGTCATAGATAGTAATAGTCGTTATGACTTTTCTAAGGAGATATATCGTTCAGCATCTATAACAGGTCGCTACGATAGTGAACACCAGTATTTATTAGATAACCGAACATACAAAGGAAAGGCGGGGTTTCATGTTCTCACTCCTTTTATACTAGACAGCTCTAGATTAGATAGCGCTAGATTAGACCGTTCTAGATTAGACAGCATAAGTAAAACCATCCTCATTAATAGAGGCTGGATAAGTTATCAAGGAACAAGAGACAATATTCCCGATATTAGTGTTACAGAAAGCCCTATTAATATTCGCGGAGTGATGAAACAACAAGGACGAGCCATAGTTCTCAATGAAAGAAACAATGACTCAAATGAACTTAAACCAACTTACCCCAAGCTGGTTCAGTCGGTACAACTCACTGAGCTTGCAAAAGAGCTAAATGTAAAACTATTGCCTATTATTATTGAACTAGGCAAAGACGATAAAACAGGCTTTATCAGAGATTGGCAGCCCTACTATGGCAGTATCGATAAGCACAATGCCTATGCATTGCAGTGGTTTTCATTCTCAGGAATTTTATTATTTTTATTTTTAAAATTAAACACTAAAAAAGTTAAAAAAAGAACTTTTTATTAAACGAAAAGTTATAGATATTAGGAGAAAACATGTCAAATTCACACGATAAACTACCCAAATTCTTTTGGATACAGCTCGCCTTAGCAGCCCTTGTAGGCATTATTTTTTTAATCACATTTTTTCAAGATGGATTTGAGCATGATGCTGTAGAAAAAGACAGTAATATAGAAAAAACGTCTAAAAACCTTAAACCCATAGGTGCCGCCTCAACTAATGATGCACAAGCATCATCTGGCTCTAGCAAAGCTAGATCCGGTAAAGAAGTTTACAATGCAAGTTGTTTGGCCTGTCACGCTACAGGTGTTGCTAACGCTCCTAAACTTGATGACAAAGCCTCTTGGGAGCCGCGTGTCGCTGCAGGGCTTGATTCGCTTATGAATACGGCCATCAATGGTAAAGGTGCTATGCCAGCACGTGGTGGAAATCCTGCAATCACCGATGAAGAAATAAAAGCTACAATATTTTATATGGTCAAAGCTGCAGGTTTTGATAAAAGTGCTTTGTCATCAGAAGCAGAGCCAAGTTCTAACGAAGCAACACCTAAAAAAACTGAAGAAGTACCTGTACCTAAAGCAGCCGAAACTGTTTCTGAATCCATACCAGCAGTAGCACCAAAAGCTGTGGCTCTAGCAGTCGCACCTACCCCACCTTCGGCACCTGCTGCACCAACAGAACCAAATGCCATTACAACAGCCGATGAGACCACTACCCCAGAAACTGCAATAGAAACAGAAACCAAAACTGAAGAAGTGCCAAAGGTAGAAGAGGCAACTGAAAAAGTAGTTGCTGATAATGGTGAAGGTAAGAAAGTCTATAAACAATCTTGTTCTGCCTGTCACGATAGCGGTGTTGCAGGATCTCCTAAGTTAGATGATAAGGCGGCATGGGTACCACGTATTGCTACGGGCATAGAAGCGTTATACGGCACTGCACTTAAGGGTAAAGGTGCTATGCCTGCGAAAGGAGGTAACATGGGCTTATCCGATGATGCTGTAAAAGCAGCAGTGGATTACATGGTGTCTCAATCACAATAAGACATGTTTAAGGAGTTAATTCGCTCTTCATCTGACTTTTGAGGAGCTCATTCTTCAGTGATATTAAAAGTAAGTTCTTTTAATATCACTGAAGGTTAACTACCTGCTTGTATGAAAAGGCTTGCCTAAACTGGCAGGTGAATTTAATTTAATTTTTGACTTATCTCGTGAGATTATGACTAAAACCAGAATAGTCGCTAAGTAAGGCAACATCGACATAATTTGTGAAGGAATACCAATACCAAGTGCTTGCGCATGAAGCTGTAAAATAGAAATACCACCAAATAAATAAGCCCCCATTAGCACTCGACCCGCTCTCCAACTCGCAAATACAACCAATGCAAGTGCAATCCAACCTCGACCTGCCGTCATTCCTTCAACCCATAATGGCGAGTAAGCAAGTGACAAATAAGCCCCACCTACCCCTGCCATTGCACCACCAAATAGAATGGCTAAGAAACGAATCTTAATCACCGAGTAGCCCATTGCATGAGCGGCATCATGAGAGTCTCCCACAGCGCGTAGAATCAATCCTGCGCGTGTCTTATTTAAGAACCACATAACAACAAAAACCATAAAAAGTGATAAATAGACCAAAGCATCTTGCTTAAAAAATATCTCACCAATCACAGGAATCGAAGAAACAATCGGAATAGCTATTTTAGGAATGCCCGTGTAAGCCACACCAATCATGCTTTGCCCAATTAATGCGCTTAAACCTATACCAAAAATAGTTAAAGCTAAGCCCGTAGGCACTTGGCTGGCATGAAATTTAAGCACCAGTAGCGCAAAAATTGCAGCCATCAACGCACCTGCGATCATACTGGCGATAATGGCAATAAAAACGCTATCAGTATGGTGCACCGTAAAAAAGCCAATAATAGCACCCATAATCATCATGCCTTCAATGCCTAAATTAAGCACACCAGATTTTTCAGTCACTAGCTCACCCAGCGCAGCAAATAGCAAGGGCGTTGCAGCTGTGATAATAGTGAGTATGGCTGCAATAATAACTTCCATTACACTGTAACTCCTTGCTTCTTTCTTTGTTTAAAACCCAACTGAACCCGGTAGTGAATCAAGACATCACTAGCAAGTAAGAAGAACAATAATAATCCTTGGAAAACCCCTGTCACGGCAATAGGCAGATTTAATTTAATTTGAGCCGTTTCACCGCCCAAATAAGTGAGCGCCAATAACAGGGCGGCAAACAACACGCCCACAGGATGTAAACGCCCAACATAAGCAACAATGATGGCAGTAAAACCATAACCTGGTGAAATAGTTGGCAGCAGTTGACCAATAGGCCCAGATACCTCAATCGCCCCAGCCAATCCTGCGATGCCACCGCTTAATAAGAGTGTAGTCCAGATAATTTTTGAATGACTAAAGCCTGCGTGTTCTCCTGCGGCTGGCGCATCGCCTGTTACTTTTATTTGATAGCCTAATAAAGTTCGGGATAATAAAATCCAACCTAAACCCACGGCAAGAATTGCAATGATTGCACCAATATGTAAACGGGTTCCGTCATATAAAATGGGCAACAGAGCAGAATCACTGAATAAACGTGACTCAGGAAAGTTAAACCCATCAGGATCTTTTAATGGACCATGCACCAATAAGTTCAATAACAGGACTGCTACATAACTCAGCATTAAGCTTGTCAGAATCTCATTGGCATTAAACTTAGTCCGTAAAAAAGCAACAATTGCAGCCCACAATAAACCACCAATAACACCAGCGAGTAATATCAAAGGAACAATGTAAAACCCTGTTTTTTCGTAGAAAAATAAAGCGGTTGCCCCTCCAAATATGCCCCCTAATATCAACTGCCCTTCTGCACCTATATTCCAAACCCCAGCACGAAAGCCGAGTGATAGAGCCACACCAATGAGAATCAATGGCGTTGCTTTTACCGCAAGTTCAGTGAGTCCGTAAATTGTTGAAAGGGGTTCAATAAAGAAAGCATGTAATGCCGCCAGCGGCGATACACCCATGATTAAAAATAGAATTACACTAGCTGATAACGTTAAAAATATAGCCAGTAGTGGCGATAAATAAATCATCGCTTTGGATGGTGTTTGTCTTTTAACAAGACGCGGAAAAAGGTTAGACTGCATGACTAACTTCTCCTTTAATTGTTTTTTTAGCTGCTTCATCTAGCGATACACCCGCCATAAGCATTCCTACTTTCTCCACGCTCATTTCTGAGGTTGGATAAAATTGTGAAACCACACCGCCACAAATTGCACCAATTCTGTCCGTTATTTCCATAAGTTCATCTAAGTCTTGTGAAATAACTAAAACAGCTGCGCCTTTGGCTGCAAGTTCCCGAATTGATTGGCGAATAGTTTGTGCTGCTCCCGCATCAACGCCCCATGTAGGTTGAGCAACAATTAAAATATTTGGGTTTTGGTTTAACTCACGTCCAATAATAAATTTTTGTAAGTTACCACCAGACAAGCTCCCTGCTGCAACACTAGCGCTGGGGGTTTTCACGCCAAAGTCAGTAATTATTTTTTCGGCAAATTCTGTAGTCTTGTTGTAATTAATCAGCCCTTTTTTTAGTAGTTTTAAACGTTGATAGGCCGTCAAAAAAGCATTATCAACTAAACTCATATCAGGTGTAGCACCATGCCCTAAACGCTTCTCGGGAACACTTGCCATACCTAAACCACGCCGTTGATTGGGGTTTAAGTCACCTGCTGGCTTACCTTCAAGTATGATACTTTGCGAGTCACAGTATTGCTCACCGTTTAAGGCGGTTAGTAGTTCGTCTTGACCATTGCCCGCTACCCCCGCAAGCCCAACAACCTCTCCACCACGCACTTGGAGACTAATATTTCGTAATGAAATGCCTAAAGGATCTGTCGCTGGAAATGTTAAATCATTAACATCTAAACGAATCTCGCCTAATTCGACTGCTTTAGGATGGACAATATCTTTAAGTTCTTCGCCCATCATCATAGCAGCCAAAGATTGCATAGTTTCATTTGCGACAGAAACAGTTCCCACTTTTTTACCAAGGCGCATAATGGTTGCGTTATGACACAAGGCTTTAATTTCATCGAGCTTGTGACTGATATATAAAATCGACATACCTTCTGCAGAAAGTTTTTTGAGAGTAACAAATAAGGTTTCAACCTCTTGCGGGGTTAGTACTGATGTAGGCTCATCCATCACTAATAATTTTGGTTTTTGCAATAAACAACGGAGGATTTCAATACGCTGACGTTCGCCGACTGACAAAGTATAAACATGTCGATGCGGAAATACTTTCAAGCCATACTGTTTAGAAACTTCCGTTATTTCCTCGGCTAATTGTTTTAAGTCTTTTTTATGATCCATACCTAGTGATATGTTTTCAACAACGGTTAAAGAATCAAACAACGAA
>JAZGFW010000068.1:0-3927 GCA_036479895.1 Cocleimonas sp.
AATTCAAATCTCGTGATTTTTTAACCACCTAACACTATCGATACATTCTACTATATGACTTGATCCAGATTCTTAAAAATGCAATCTACACCCAAACAAAAACCTAAAATCATAATAACTTCTATAACATTTAATCCAACTCGCTTATACTTCCTCGGTTATTCTAAAAACACTGATGTAAGCACCTATGAGTCAACCCCTGAACCAACCCGATTTTGACCAAAAAGCGTTTGATGCACTCCCCAAATTAGAACGTTCCCTTTTACAAATCATCTCCATAATATACGCACCTGTTGCCGCTACGCCACTGGCAAGTTGCGCGCATCACTTAGGGATTAATGACCCCAGTTTGGGTGATAGCTTTACACTTCACAGCATACGCCCTGTATTGGTTGATCTGATTCATACTGGCTTATTAGAAGGCTCACAAGGGAAATATTATTGTGCGCCAGGCATCTGTGAAGAAATTCTCCTTAGCAGTATCAGTGATGGTACATTTGAGGATTATTCAGCACAGGTCATGCGTTCATTTTCTGCGACAGAATCTTTTGGCCGTGTGCTTTGGCAAAGTATTGAACACGGTCTTTCTCATGCACGTATTTATTTGTTTCAAGGGCGTTCAGAAAAACTAACCACCACTTTAGAGCTTTTAAACGAACGTTATCAGTACCGCGATTCTGTATTGGTAAACCCTGGGTTTTACCCCGCTACTTTTGGTACGCCTGCCAATGAAAAGCTGTTAGCACCGTTAAGTGATGAGATGTTTGCTGTAGCTTTTATCAATCTTGTTGATTATGGCCTTGCGGGTTTACACGACCAAAGCAAACTATGGGCTTTGTTAGAAGAACGCGAAAAAAACATGTCTAATGTTATGGGCTTTAAGTTTGCCTTGCATGATACGCAAGCTGAATATAGCTTGCTCGCTGGTCAATATGAATTATTTCCGAAACTCCCTGCGGGTTTACATATTCAAGATACCACAAAGCTTTTGGAGGGTGCTGATACAGAGGAAATTCAATACGATGATCGTCACATTCAATGGCACTTAGCAAACTCGGCTAAACAGTTGACCTTAGGCAATATTGACAGCTCAATACAAGCTTACGAAAATGCTGTAGAGCTACACCGTGCTGTACACAATAAACGCAAAGGAACGAGCATTATTTTTGCATCGGGTTTTGAACGCTTTTATCTGCTCGCCTTAGTGGCAAGTGGTGAAAAAGCAAATATCGATCTTGCCCAAAAAATATTAAAGAAGCTTCCATTAGATACAGAAAACGCTATTTTAAACGCCTATGCAGAAAGCCAAACAACAGGTATTTTTAACTTCGATATTCCTCTGACAGATTTATCAGACAGTATGTTAGCAACGCTTTTTTACAGCCTTATTAAACATTGGCTAGGTCACACCATCTCCGATGGCGTAATAGAAGTTATCGAGTCACGCTACCACCAAGCATCAAACGGTAACTATAAGTGGATTCAAGCCGAATATGCACAGACTTTAGGCTTATTTACTCATGATAAAGATGAGCAAAAAACATACTTAAAGGAAGCAGCTGACTTACACAATGAAATAAAAACCAGTAGTTTGTTTGACTTGGTAAAACCACAAGCTGAATGGGAGCGCGCCCTTAATGCGATGAACCAACTGGTCACGCCAGCAAAAGCAGGTACAGCAGCAAGCGAAAGTGAAGAGCGCATTGTCTGGATGTTGGATACTGACCGTTATAACGAATACACCATAACGCCCAAACTACAAAAGAAAACTGCTAAAGGCACATGGAGCAAAGGCAGGAATATTGCGCTTAAACGCCTCAAAAAAGAAAAGCAAGAACTCCCTCCTATGGGTGAGCATGATTTAGACCTTGCTTCCGCTATTTATGAACAACCCGACTATGACACCTATTATCACCGTGGCCCGCAATTTTCACTTGATTTAAACAATGCTTGGCCAAAGCTGGTTGGTCACCCTAACCTATTTTGGGATGGCGCACGTAATACGCGTATTGAGTTGACCCAAAATGAATTTGAATTATTAGTATCAGAAGAGGGGGAAAATCTGCGTATTAGCTTTTACCCACCGTTTGATGACTCACAACAAGATAGCCAATGGTTAGTACATAAAGAAACCCCAACGCGCCTCTGTATTTACCAGAAAAGTGAACAGGTTATGCGTCTAAGTGAGATTATTTCTAACGGTATCGTGATACCTCGCGAAGCAGAAAAAGACCTACGTAATACACTAAGCACACTTGCTCCGATGATTCATATTCAGTCAGATCTTGAAGGTGTGGTTGATGCTGAATCAGTCGAGCCAGACTCAAGAATTCATGCCAATTTATTACCTTATGGTGATGGTCTGCGTGTAACACTTCGTGTTCAACCTTTTGGTGATCTAGGTGGTTACTTTCCTGCAGGACAAGGTCGTTCAAAGTTATCGATTGAGCATGAAGGTAAACAACTTAAAACTACCCGCAACCTTGATACAGAAAAAGAACAGCTTGATGCCCTACTTCGCCACAGTAATATTTTGGGCGAAGAAGAAGAGTTTAATGATGAATATCTTATTGAAGATCCGCAAAACTGTTTAGAGCTGTTAGAACAGCTTCATGCTGAAGGTGAGAATGTCATCATAGCGTGGCCAGAAGGTGAGGTGATGCGCATAGCTTCTCGCTTTGATACCAATAACTTACGATTAAGTATCAATAAATCAGGTGATTGGTTCCAGCTTGAAGGTAACGTCTCTACCGACCCTAGTTTGGTTTTATCCCTGCGTCAATTACTAGGCTTAACACAAGGTAATAAAGGTCGATTTATACAAATGGAAGATGGGCAATATATCTCGCTCACCAGCCAATTCAGGAAAAAGCTAGATTCGATTCAACGCTACGGTGAGCTGAATGAGGAAGGCGCTAAAATTAGTGGCCTAGCATCACTTGCACTGGAAGACTTAACCGATATGGTCGGTGAACTAACCGTTGATGATGCATGGAAAAGTCATATCCACAATATTCAGGAACTCGATGATCATCACCCCGAACTACCCTCAACCTTACAAGCCGAGTTACGTGACTATCAAGAAGAAGGCTTCCGCTGGATGAGTCGTCTTGCCAAATGGGGCGTGGGTGCCTGTTTAGCTGATGATATGGGCTTGGGTAAAACGGTTCAAACTATCGCTTTATTATTAGAGCGCGCCACCCTTGGCCCTGTTTTAGTGGTTGCACCTACCTCGGTAAGTAATAACTGGGAATCAGAATTGCGTAAATTTGCACCTACGCTTAAGCCCTACTTTTACCGTGAAGGTAACCGAGAAGAATTACTTAAGAAAGCTAAAGCCTTTGATGTCGTTATTGCCAGCTATGGCTTACTACAGCAAGATGGTGATCAGTTTATTGAGAAATATTGGGCAACCATTGTATTGGACGAAGCCCAAGCAATTAAAAACATCAACGCCAAGCGCACTAAGATTGCACACAAATTACAGGCAGATTTAAAAGTGGTTACTACAGGTACGCCGATTGAAAACCATTTGGGTGAATTATGGAGCTTATTCCGCTTCTTAAATCCTGGCTTACTCGGCACGCAACAGCAATTTATGGAACACTTTATCACCCCGATTGAGCGTGATAATGACAATGATGCGCGCCAACATTTAAAACGTTTGATTCAGCCCTTTATTTTGCGCCGTACCAAAACACAAGTTTTGGATGAGTTACCACCCAAAACTGAAATCACGGTTGAGATACCACTCTCCGAAGGTGAACGTGCGTTGTACGAAGCGGTACGAGTCAGCGCTTTAGAAAATATTTCTAAAAACAAGGGTGAGAAGCAACAGGGTGGAAATCATCTTAAAGTGCTTGCTGCTATCACCAAGTTACGCCTCGCTAGTTGTCACCCTAAACTGGTTATGGAAGACAGTACTTT
>JAZGFW010000069.1:0-7591 GCA_036479895.1 Cocleimonas sp.
CATGAAACACGCTGACGCTAAAACGATTTACCTCAAAGATTACCAGCAACCTACCTTTTGGATTGATACCGTGGATTTAGTGTTTGATCTGGAAGATGATCATGCCTTAGTGACCGCATCGGTAGACTACAAGCGTAACGCTGATGCTACTGAAACGATCTTAGAACTATTCGGTGAGGCGTTGGAGTTAGAAGCTATTGCTATCAATGGCTATGCGCTAAACGAGGGCGACTATCAACTAACTGATGCGGGTATGACCTTATCTAACTTGGGAGATGAGTTTACTCTAGTTATCACCACTAAAATCTATCCGCACTTAAATACATCACTTGATGGTTTGTACCAGTCCAGTGGTAATTTTTGTACTCAATGTGAAGCGCAAGGCTTTCGTAAAATCACCTACTTTTTAGACCGCCCAGATGTGATGGGTAAATTCACAACCACAATAAAAGCGGATAAAAAGAAGTACCCCGTGTTGTTATCAAACGGTAACTTAATCGATTCGTGTGACTTGGATGAGGGTAAGCACTTCGCAAAGTGGCAAGATCCTTTTAAAAAACCCGCTTATTTGTTTGCCTTAGTGGCAGGTGATTTGGAGCATGTAAAAGACAGCTACATCACGGCATCGGGGAAAAATATCAAGTTAGAGATTTATACCGAAGCGCACAATATTGACAAGTGTGATCATGCGATGCAGTCTTTAAAACGTGCGATGAAATGGGATGAGGATCGTTTCGGCTTGGAGTACGATTTAGATATTTACATGATCGTAGCCGTGGATGATTTTAATATGGGTGCGATGGAAAACAAAGGTTTGAACGTGTTTAATTCTAAGCTCGTATTTGCCAGCCCAGAAACCGCCACCGACAACGACTACATTAATATTGAAGCAGTAATAGGGCACGAATATTTTCATAACTGGACGGGCAACCGTGTCACTTGCCGTGACTGGTTTCAGTTGAGCTTAAAAGAAGGTTTAACTGTTTTTAGAGATCAAGAATTTACCGCTGATTTACACAGCCGTCCCGTAAAGCGTATTGAAGATGTACGTATGTTACGCACCCATCAGTTTGCGGAAGATGCCAGCCCGATGGCGCACCCAATTCGTCCCGAATCCTTTATGGAAATTAACAATTTTTACACTATGACAGTGTATGAAAAAGGCGCAGAAGTCGTACGTTTGTACAACACTTTACTGGGGCAAGATGGTTTCCGTAAAGGCATGGATTTGTACTTTGAACGTCATGATGGCCAAGCGGTGACAACCGAAGATTTTTTGAATGCGATGGCCGATGCGAACGCCATTGACCTTAGTCAAATGCAAAACTGGTATGCGCAAGCAGGTACGCCGAGTTTGGATGTGACGATGGATTATGAAGCAAGTGCTGAAACCTGCACGCTACATTTTAAACAAAGCTATCCCAGTACCCCTGAAGCGAAAGCGACAGATAAAAATCCGTATTTAATTCCTGTAAAGCTAGGATTGCTGGATGAGAAAGGTGTTGAGATACTATCTGAAACCGTACAAATCACAGAGCAAGTGCAAAGTTTCACTTTCGAAAGCATTGCAGAAAAGCCATTACCGTCATTACTGCGTGATTTTTCTGCGCCAGTAAAACTTAACTATGATTATAGTATCGACGATACCATCTTTTTAATGCAACACGATCAAGATGATTTTAATCGTTGGGAAGCCAGCCAGCGACTCGCAAAAACATTGTTGCTTGAAATGCTTGATGCAAAAACAAAAGGGGAAGCCTTAGGGGTAGAGCCAAAAGTTATTGATGCCTATCAGCAAGTTCTAGAGAACAATGATTTAGACTTTGCGTTGAGAGCCGAAGCGTTGACGCTACCTTCAGAAACTGATTTGGCCGAAACCATTGAGCAAGCAGATCCAGAAGCGATTCATGAGGTGCGAGAGTTCTTAGCCAAGAGTATTGCGCAAGGTTTACGTTTACCACTAGAAGCAACATATGAGCAGTTGCAAGAGCAGGGCGAGTATAAAATTGACGCTACTAGCATTGGTAAGCGCCGATTAAAAAATATTTGCCTAAACTACCTAGGTAAAATCAATGACCCCAGTATTCATGAGCAATGCTACCAACAGTTTAGCAATGCTAAAAACATGACTGATACGCTAAATGCGATGGCAGTACTTATCAATAACGACTGTCCACAACGCCAACAAGCCCTCGATGACTTTGAACAAAAGTGGCAACACGATACTTTGGTAATGGATAAATGGTTTGTCATGCAAGCTACCTCAAGCCTTCCCGATACTTTAGATAAGGTAAAAAGCTTAATGAGCCACAAGCTCTTTAGTATTAAGAATCCTAACAAGGTACGCTCTTTGTTTGGTGCTTTTGCATCAGGTAACCCTGTTAATTTTCATAAAGCGGATGGTTCTGGTTATGAGTTTCATGCGGACCGAGTATTGGAACTGGATAAGTTGAATCCACAGGTGGCCTCTAGAATGGTTCGTGCGCTGATGAATTGGCGACATTATGAGGCTGGGCGTTCGGAGTTGATGCGGGTGCAGTTGGAAAGGATTAAAAACGTGGAAGGGCTTAGTGGGGATGTGTTTGAGATTGTTAGTAAGGCACTATAAAACAATAACTTAGTCGGATCAGACAAATTATCGGATAACATTTTAATCTGACTTACAAGAAATTTCAGGAAGAGAAGCAAGCTTATGACAGTTAAGGTTGAAATTTATGCTACCAGTTATTGTAAATACTGCGTGGATGCTAGGGAGTTTCTGCAAGAGAAGGAGATTGAATATGAGGAGTTTTTACTAGATCTGATGCCACTAGAAAAAGATGCGATGATCGAGCGTTGCGGGCAGAAGTCCGTACCGCAAATATTCATAAATGATAAGCACATTGGTGGCTTAAGTAATCTTAGAGAGTTGGATAGCACTGGTAAGTTAGACAAACTACTCACCAGCTAAATAACGAGGTTAGTCGACAAAGCAGTTACGTAGAACAGTCCTATGCTTTCTGTTTATTGTTCCAATACGCTAGTCCAAAACTATGCACTTTCAGTGCAAGGCTTTAGCTGATACACACATAATGTTAAAAATAAAAAATATTCTTTACCATGAAGAACATGAAGAACATGAAGGTTAAACACTATTTATATTCTAAAAAGTCTTTCGTTTTTTCTTCATTAACTAAATGTCCTTCATGGTTAAATTATTTGTTTTATCTTGAGACCTTTGCACGAGTCAGTGGCGAAAGAAAAATAGGCTAATATTTTACTGATTGAGGCGGAAAATGAAGCTAATAACGGGTTATTAGCAAGTTTTTCAACGAAAAGCAGTGAAATATTAGGTATTTTTACTCGTCACCTGATTCGTGCAAAGGTCTCATCTTATCTATTAGAAGTCTGAATTTATCATTCAGGGGTATAATAATAGTCCTTCTAGCCTCTAGTGAGGAGAGGGTAATCACCATGAAAGTAACGACTTGAGTCGTTTGTGAAACAACCTATAGAACTTTCAGTCCATAGTGGTTGGGTTCCCACTGTGTTAAAAGCCCACTTTAAAAGAAAAGCGCAGGGCTAACTCCAAAGCGTTTACTCAATGCTTCAATATGATTTTTAGTCAAGTTACGTTTACCATTCAAAACTTTAGAGACCAATGTATTCGAGCCAACTTCTGGCACTTGAGCAATACTTAGCCCGTGTTGCTCCATTAACAATTTCAATGTTGATACACCACTATTGAGTGCATTAATACGTTGATTAAATTCACTGAATTCATCAGCCGTATTTTCCCAACGTTCTATTGAAGCAGATAATATTTCAATTAAGGGGCGCTGCTTGTCATAGTCTTCGATGAGTTCTCCATTAGTTTAAGTGCTTGCTGGTAGTCAGTATCACCTTGAATCTCACTGATATAGCCTGCTTCTGAAAACAGATCATTTGCTTTTAATTTAATGTGTTCAAATCCCATAATATTTACCTTTTTCTATTTTTAGCATAGCTTTTACAAAGCTTGTCATATTCAGCGTGAGTAACAATATGTTTTACAAAAAGCCGTTGATCTTTAAATTCTATGAAGGCTATAAGCCGTAGATGATTACCACCGATATCAATAATCCACCATTTGTCTTTGTATTTAAAGTTGTCAAGAGAAGGGAATATATTACGTAAGTCATCAGGTTGCTGAAAATTGCCTGCTCGTAATACTTTATATGCCCTATCAAGAGCGTCAGCTTGATTCGGGAATTGAATGGTAGCATCTTAAAGGGCTTTCTTGATATAACGTGCAATGACTTTCCTTACCTCGATTGACATATTGTCAAACCCAACAATGATAGGCGTGCTTATATAATTTGAAGCGGTATGAAAAGAGTGAAATTTATTGCTAAATTCTAAAATAGAAAAATCCAATGATTTTCCATACAATACCGCCCTCATAAAGTGAAAGGAAATTCTTGTGGAATTAGCAACGCGCAAATTGTCAGAAATAAAAAGAAACAGTGAGTATCTAAGGCATGAAACAAACGTAGATACTCTTAAAAAGAGTATTGAGAAGGTGGGGTTAATTAATCCCTTAACCATTAATAAGAACAATGAACTACTCGCAGGGGCAAGGCGTTTTCAAGCGGTTATGGAGCTTGATTGGGCAGAGGTTGATGTACATATTGTTGATAGAGACTTATTGGTGCAAGAGCTAATATCTATTGATGAAAACCTTGTGCGTACGCCATTGAATAAGTTAGAGCTGGAAAAGTGCTTAAACCGCGGACGTGAAATTTATGAAGAAATTAATCCTACGGCAGTCAAAATCGACCTTTCAACCGATGATCTGAGTACCGAAGAAAAACTTAAAGAACAAGCTAAAGAGAAACAAGATAATAATTCGTTTGCGGCAATCACAGCTGAGAAGACAGGGCTTTCAAAGGCAGTTATTAAGCGTGCAATTAAGCGTGATGAATTGGCATCAGATTCTGTGAAGAAGGCGCGTGGTTTAGGTGAACTCAATGCAAGTCAAACTAATGCTATTATCGAGTTGGATAAAGATACGCAAGAAAAAATACTCCCCATGATTGCTGATAAGACGGTTAAAGAATCAAAGAAAATCATTAAAGCGGTTAAAGACGGGGGTATTGAGGCAGCTATTGAAGAGAATGAAAGCATGGTTCCGCTACCTAAGGAATATACCTTGTTAAAAAGCCCACTAAAAAGAGTTAATAAAAACTTGTCTCGTATTCTTTTGGAAGGTTTAACGTATGAAGGTCCTGAGAAGGAACAAATTAATAAAGAGATGTTTGAATTGAAAGAAAACTTGGTTAATTACTTTAAGATGATTGAAGACTAGTAAATTTAAAAATGTAAATACTCGAGGGAATAATTTAAATAAAATAAGATCTTTGCACGAGTCAGAAGCGAAAATACTAGTCATTTTTACTCGTCATCTGATTTGTGCAAAGGTCTCAAAGATGAGTGAATATTCAGTCGCTAACTAGATGCCAATTCTATGAATTTATTTGATTTTGATCATTCTTTAAATTTGCTTCCGTATGATGGCACGGTCAACTATTTTGGCCCAATTTTATCACCGAAAACAAGCGATGATTATTTCAATTATCTACTCAATCACATTGAGTGGAAAAATGATGAGGTTATTATTTACGGTAATCACATCACAACTAAAAGAAAAATAGCGTGGTACGGTGATAAAAATTATCATTACAGTTATTCAAATACGACAAAAAAAGCACTCCCTTGGACGACTGAGTTGCTTGATTTAAAAGCTACTGTTGAAGAAAAAGCAGATGTGATTTTTAATTCTTGTCTTATCAATTTGTATCATGATGGTGATGAAGGTGTAGCGTGGCATAGTGATGATGAGTATTCTTTAGACAGTCATGCTGCAATCGCATCATTAAGCTTTGGTGCTCAACGTAAATTCTCTTTTAAGCATAAATCAACAAAAGAGGCTGTTTCATTGGAGTTGGAAGCGGGTAGTTTGCTCATCATGAAAGGGGAGACTCAAAGGTATTGGTTGCATTCTTTACCCAAAACGACAAAAGTGACTGAGCCGCGTATTAACTTGACCTTTAGGGTGATGAAGTAATTTATTCGTGCTGAGGTTTCATACTAAGTTTGTTCTAAAAAATCTCGAACAATAGGCATCATATACGCATTAATATCACTGTCATTTAATTCAGCGGTATCATCATGCCACCAAGCTGATATGGCGGTTACTTCACCGAGAGTCACGTTAAATGCTTCTGCAAAAAGCTTCATAAGTTCTAGTTGTTGTTCATTTCCTCGATCTAACACCATGTAATGTAGCATATCAGCAGGTGTTTTACTGTCCTGTGCCATTACTCTAAGTGTTTGGACTATTTCTGTATTGTTCAATTTTTGGTCTCATCTATATATTCTAGGAACTATGTATTAATTAAAGCGTCTATCCACTTGTAATGATAGTTTATCGGGATTTTATCACATGTTCTTTGAATATTTGTTAGCGTTAATTCATGTTTAAAGATACTTTGAATCACCCAGATAAATTCAGCCAACAAGAAACTTGGCGTTATTTGAATTCGTCTAGGTTAATCAGCGTATCCTTAACGTTACTCAGCACAATATTCAATCTTCTATTCTCAATTATTTTAGGATTCTTTTTTGTGTTGATTCTTATGAAAATAATTTGCTGCAAATGTATGGATTGTAAGGATGGTTTTGAAGGGAAGGGAGGTTTTTCTTATTATTTCTCATTCTACAAAGAAATATTATTGTTACGAAAGGATGCCTTTCTGAGTAATGAGCTTTATCAAAGTACTGTTGTGAGGGTCTTGCAACGTAAAGAACAGTGAGTAAACTCTCATTATTCAGTTGTTACAGTCACAGTAACAATATCTTGATAAATACCTGACTTAACTCTTCTTCTAAAACGTTTATTAGTCGAAAGCTCTAATACGCTAGGTGTAACACTACAGCTGGGAGTCACTACTTCATTTCTTCTACGGGTGACTTTCTTACCTCTATAAAAAAGTCTGTAACCAGCTAATCTTTTGTTACTAATGATATGCCTTAATCTAAAATCATTGACACTTGTGAAGCTAATTGTACAACTTCCTGGCATGTTTGATTCAAGTCCCAATGTTCCTAGTGACACTTTAGGTCCAAAGCCATTACCAACTGGTCTTACATCATTATCAGAAAAATACCGACTAGCTCCCACAGCTGTTCCTGTAAGGTTTACATACTCAGTATGGGTAAAGCTAAAATTAATATCAGAGGTGTCGGAAGTAGCAAAGCTAGAACCTGATAGGGCTGATATAAAAATAATGCTTAAAAATTTGGGGGTTATTTTTATCATTCCCCTTTAGTTTATTAGAATTAATTAAGAACTTCTATTCTAGCCGACGGTAGGTAGTATTTAGCTTGAACAGTTTTTATAATATGAGACCTTTGCACGAGTCAGTGGCGAAAGAAACGGCTGGAGCTCTAATAATCAAGTTATCCGTTTTAAACAACAAAACGGTAAGCTTGCTAAAATCGGCTAAAGTTTTACTGATTGAGGCGGGAAACGAAGCTAATAACGGGTTATTAGCAAGTTTTCCAACGAAAA
>JAZGFW010000070.1:0-14192 GCA_036479895.1 Cocleimonas sp.
CGCATTCGTATCGAAGCGCAAATGCACGGTGGTGGACACGAGCGTGGTATGCGTTCAGGTACATTAGCAACACACCAGATTGTTGGTATGGGTGAAGCATTCAAAATTGCAAAAGCAGAAATGGCAACTGAAAATGACCGTTTGCTGATGATGCGCAATCATCTTTATGATGGTTTTAAAGACATGGAAGAAGTGTATGTGAACGGTGATCTTGAGCAACGTATCGCAGGTAACTTAAACATCAGCTTTAACTACGTTGAAGGTGAGAGCTTAATGATGTCATTAAAAGGCATCGCAGTTTCATCAGGTTCAGCCTGTACCAGTGCATCGCTTGAGCCAAGTTATGTATTACGTGCGCTAGGGCGTAATGATGAATTGGCACACAGCTCGTTACGTTTCACTATCGGTCGTTTCACAACCATGGAAGAAGTGGATTATGCGATTGAGCAAACGCGTGCTGCAGTTGACAAGTTACGCGATTTATCTCCGTTGTGGGATATGTTTAAAGATGGTATAGACTTGAGTACTGTTGAGTGGGCCGCACACTAATATATTAGTTAAGGAGAACCTGATTAGCTCGATTAAATTTAAGCGCAGATAAAACTGTCGCTATTTTTCTCGAAGTGAGAGGTAATAGTCATTCTATTGCGCCGATCTTCGTGGGAAATATCGGCAGTTTTGGCAAGCTTAAAATAATTGGACTTGATCAGGCTCTCCTTAAGAACCAGCGTACTTATCTTTTACTTTATAACCGCATTGCTTTTGACATTGATTTAGATAGGAATGGTCACATATTAATATATGTTCTCGTACTCCGTTCAAAAGCGCCGAATGCGTAAGCGACAGAAAGCCGAAGCAAAATATAAACAAGCTGAATTGATTAGTTAACAGATACAATTAGAGAATTATTAGAGGAATAAGAGACATGGCATACAGTGAAAAAGTAATAGACCATTACGAAAACCCAAGAAACGTGGGCGCAATGGATAAAGATGCAACTGATGTAGGAACAGGCATGGTCGGTGCTCCAGCATGTGGCGATGTAATGAAACTACAAATTAAAGTTGGTGCTGACGGTATCATTGAAGACGCTAAGTTTAAAACCTACGGTTGTGGTTCTGCGATTGCATCATCTTCACTTTTAACAGAATGGGTTAAAGGTAAATCATTGGATGAAGTTAAAGCAATTAAGAACACGGATATTGCCGATGAATTAGAACTTCCACCTGTTAAAGTACATTGTTCAGTTTTAGCAGAAGATGCAATCAAAGCGGCTGTCGAAGATTTTCAATCTAAGCAATAAATAGCAAGGTTCATCATGGCAATTACATTCACAGATGCAGCGGCGACACGCGTTAGTGCTTTTTTAGCAGATCGTGGAAAAGGCGTGGGCTTACGTTTAGGCACAAAAACTTACGGTTGTTCTGGAATGGCTTACACGGTTGAATTTGCTGATGATATTGAAGAGACAGACACTGTTTTTGAAGATCATGGGCTTAAAATCATTATAGACCCTAAAAGCTTAGTTTACCTTGATGGTACAGAAATGGATTACACCAAAGAAGGTCTTAACGAAGGGTTTAAATTCAACAACCCTAACGAAAGTGGCGAATGTGGTTGTGGCGAAAGCTTTACAGTTTAGACTTTTTGTACAAGTACCCCCCTTAGGTTGAATGATAGCTCGTTCGTTTTTAGAACGACGGCTAGAATTTATGCAAAGCTCCATGATTATTTTCGGATAAACCTCTTCCATGCTCGATTTTAAAGAAAGCTACTTTAAGCTATTCAGCTTGCCTGAAACCTTTGAAGTAGATACCACAAAACTTGGCTCCGCATTTCGTGTGCTACAAGCAAAATATCACCCAGATCGTTTTATTAATGCGGACGATAAAGAGCGCCGTGTAGCCGTGCAGACCACAGGGTTAATCAATGAAGCCAATGAAGTTTTAAAATCCTCTCGTTTACGCGCGCGCTACTTGTTAAAGCTTGCAGGTGTCGATTTTGATGATGAAATTGATACCACCAGTGATGGTGCCTTTTTGATGCATCAAATGGAAATACGTGAAGCACTTGAAGACGTCGGTGGTGCGCAAGACCCCTTAGCGAGAATTGATGACATAGCCCAAGAAATCAGTGGTGAAGCGGATGCTTTGAAAGATGACTTTGTTGAGCAACTCGAAGCAGGTAACTTGGACGCAGCAAAAGAAGCCGTATTAAAAATGAAGTTTTTTGAACGCTTATGTCAAGAATCTAAAAACATAACTGAAAAACTCGAAGACGAACTTTTCTGAATATTATGGCGTCGAATTTTAAACAAAACCCTTTAAGCCATAGCAATAACTATGACATTCAGGATATTTGTCCAAACTTCTTAGCCATATTTCACAGCAGTATCATTTAAGTTAGAATACACACATGGCATTATTTCAAATAACAGAACCTGGTGAAACAGCACTAACAGAACCGCAAGAGAAACAACTAGCGGCAGGCATTGACTTGGGTACAACTAATTCATTAGTGGCCACTGTGCGTGATGGTCGTAATGGAGGCGCAGAAACCTTGGCAGATGAGCAGGGTGATTCTCTCTTGCCATCGGTCGTGCGGTATCTCGCAAACGGACAAACAGACGTTGGAACATGCGCTAAAAAAGCACAGCTAGATGATATAGATAACACTATTTCATCGGCTAAGCGCTTGCTTGGTCGCGGTGTTGGTGACATCAAAACGCTAGGTGGGATGCTGCCATATAAGTTTGCGACAAGTGACTCAGCCGTTCCACAAATTCAAACCATTGCAGGTGATGTAACCGCGATTGAAGTCTCAGCAGAAATTTTAAAAGCCTTAAAATGGCGCGCAGAAGATGCCTTAGGTGGAGAGCTCAAAGGAGTTGTAATCACTGTACCCGCTTATTTTGACGATGCACAACGACAAGCCACTAAGGATGCCGCGCGCTTGGCTGACCTTAATGTGTTCCGTTTATTAAACGAGCCTACAGCCGCAGCAGTGGCGTATGGGCTCGATCAAGAAGAGGGTGATTCTTTAGAACAACAAGAACGCATTATCGCTGTTTACGATTTAGGGGGCGGCACATTCGATATATCAATCCTCAAACTCAATAAAGGTGTGTTTGAGGTCATGGCAACGGGTGGCGATTCGGCACTCGGTGGTGATGACTTTGATCATGTAATTGCAGAATGGATATTGCAAGAATCAGGCAGTGATTTAATCCACCATGCTATGAGCGAGGCACGCCGGGTTAAAGAGGCGTTAAGCAATAATAGTGAAGCCAGTGTTACATTGGATGATTGGCAAGGCACGATGAGTCGAGATCAGTTCGATGAAATGGTTGAGCCACTAGTGAAGAAGACCTTACTCGCTTGTCGTCGCGCATTACGTGATGCTGAATTAAATAAAGAGCAGGTACACGATGTCGTAATGGTCGGTGGTTCAACTCGTATGCCTGTGATTCGTGAAAAAGTAGGTGCGTTTTTTAATAAACCGCCGTTAGTTAATATTGACCCTGACAAAGTTGTCGCCATCGGTGCAGCTTTGCAAGCCGATGTTTTAGCAGGAAATAAGCCTGATGCGGAAATGTTGTTATTGGATGTAATTCCGCTGTCACTAGGGCTAGAAACGTATGGTGGACTTGTTGAAAAAGTCATTGCACGGAACACCACAATTCCCATAACGCGCGCGCAAGAATTCACCACCTTTAAAAACGATCAAACCGCGATGACAGTACATATTTTACAAGGCGAGCGTGAAACAGTTGAAGAAAACCGTTCGCTGGCTAAGTTTGCTTTAAGAGGCATCCCGCCTATGGTAGCGGGCGCAGCGCGTATTAAAGTCACCTTTCAAGTTGATGCGGATGGTTTACTCAATGTAGAAGCCGAAGAAGAAACCACAGGTGTAAAATCAAACATAGATGTGAAGCCATCTTACGGTTTAACCGATAATGAAATCGAAGGCATGATTCGAGATTCAATGGATAATGCACAAGCGGATATGGAAGCACGCCGTTTGCGCGAGCAACGCGTAGAAGCCGATAGAACATTAGAGGCATTAGATTCAGCAATGAAATCAGATGCTGATACGATGTTGAGCGAAGATGAAATAAAATTGTTACTTGTTGCGCGCTCTGAATTGCAAACGATTAAAGATAATAGTGAAGATTCTTCCAAGGTCAAACAAGCCATAAAAAACATGGAAAAAGTGGCTGAATTTTACGTTGAGCGTCGAATGAACGACAATGTGAAAACCGCTATGCAAGGTCAGATGGTTTCTGACTTTTCACAAACAGACAAATAATGAGATAAATTTAAGAGATAAAGAGCTATGCCACAGATAATATTTTTACCTCATGAAGAGCTATGCCCTGAAGGGGCAGTGTTTGAAGCCGAAACAGGCTCCACACTGTGTGATGCAGGTTTAGCCAATCATATTGATATTGAACATGCGTGTGAAAAGTCGTGTGCTTGTACAACCTGCCATATTTATGTGCGAGAAGGGTTTGATTCTCTGCATGAAGCATCAGACTTAGAAGAAGACTACTTAGATAAAGCGTGGGGTGTTGACCCTGATTCGCGTTTAAGTTGTCAGGCAAAGGTAGGAACAGAAGACTTAGTTTTGGAAATGCCAAAATATACAATAAATATGGTATCTGAAAACCATTGATTATTATTTTTTGCCCAATATCTTCGTTGGTAAATGAATTTTAGGCTCTCATGTGCATATCGTATGCCCGGCCCTGAAACTTACTCACTAGCCTCGACCTTGAAAAAAATATTGCTTAATGACATAGCGTGAAGGAGTAACAAATGAAATACAAATGGACAGACACCCTAGACTTAGCAATTGAGCTTGATGAAGCGCATCCCGATGTTGACCCACAATATATACGTTTTACGGACTTGCATGAGTGGGTGTGTAAACTAGAAAGCTTTGAGGATGACCCAGAAAAATCCAATGAGAAAATATTAGAATCTATACAAATGAACTGGATTGAAGAGAAAGATTAGCGTTTAATACAGGTCTAAAAAATAGACTTAGGCTAGGGCAGTGTTTTACAAAATAAAAATATACTCAATACGACTTATCAGCGTTAGTATCGTGTTTTATGTGTTATGGCTGGTAGCTCACAAGGTATCTCCCGTTATCAATCCGCCTAAGACAAGTTCAAAGTCCATTGAGCGGGATTATCGTGGCGCAATTAAAGTAGATATTAAGCAGTTATATAGCCAATAATACTCATCATGCCATTAATTTCGGTTTCCTAATAATAAATCTTGAAATTCGGTTAGCTGTTTCCAATTACCCTGAAAAGCCATTTGGGCTTGTTCTGGCCATGTTTTTGGCTCATGCATTCTGTATTGAGGGCCTGCATTTTCTAAAATATCCATCAAAGATTCTCTACTACAACCTTTCAATTGTTCAAAACTAGAAATGCCATTTTTTTGTAATAACTCTTGTATTTTGGGTCCTATACCTTCAATCTTTTTTAGGTCATCATTTTTTGTAATATTACTTACATTATTAGTGAAGGGTGCAGGGGATACTCGTTTAGTTGTGAGTGTAGCAGCAGGAACAGCGTCATCATCACCTTCGTCAATAAATTCTTGATAAATTTTTAACTCTTCCCACTGTCCTTTTTCTGCCATTCCTGCTTGATGAGGCCAAGACTCTGTTTCATTTGCATCAAAACGTTTGTCTGCTGTCACTAGATATTTTTTAAGTGTATCTCGATCAGTCTTGCGCAGTGTTTCAAAAGTATAAATACCTTGTTTATTTAAAATTTCTTCAATACGGGGGCCAATTCCTTCAATCTTTTTTAAATCATCCTTATTGGTGGTCAAATCATTATTAGTACTTTTATGTGCATTTCTTGCGCGTTGAGAAAAATCTTGATATTCCGTTAACTTTTTCCACTCACCTTTTTCCGCTAGGCTTGCTTGGTGTGGCCATGATTCTATTTCTTTTGAATCAAGGTTAAGTGCTGATGATAAGCCTAAGCTTTCTTTATTCGAGTCGCGTAAATCGGTAAATGAATTGATTCCATTTGCTTTTAATTGTTCTTGAATATTGGTATTAATCCCTGTGATCTTTGTTAAATCATCGATTTTTGGGGTTGTATAACTTGAACCGGAAGCGCTTGGTGTAACAACAGTACGTGGTTTGCTGGCATTATTGCCTATAGCTGATGATGTTTTACTGCTACTTCGTTCTGTTACTTCTTGTGGTGTTAGTGTATCGACATGATCACTTTGATTATTAGACGTTTTGTTTTTGGCTTCAAGACCACCTCTAATCAGCCAACAGAGTAAACACCCTAATAGAAAGGCTCCCCCAAGCATAGTGAGAATTTCTAAAGTTGCATCTTGTTGAGTGTAAGTTTGTGTTACAGCGTTCTCAAACATTATTAATTCCTTGGTATTCTATTTGATTCATTGTCTGTGTTTTATAAATCTAGAGGAGATATTTCGACACGACTATTTTTTAACTTTCCTTCTTTACTAGAGCTGTCTGCTATAGGTTGGGTTGCACCGCGCGAAGCCACATCTATTTGCTGAAAGGGGGCTCCTTGCTCAATAAGATGCTCACGAATAAACATGACTTGTTTAATTCCCATAGCAAGATTCTCTTGAGCAGAGTCAGATGCATCGGTGTGCCCCACAAGGTTGATAATATTTCTTTTGCTTTTCTTCAACCATTGAGTAACTTTTGATAAATACGCAAACGTTTCTTTATCTAAAGTAGGCTGCTCTGCAGTGTTTAACCAATAGATATGAGATGTTTGGAAACTTTTAGATGAGTTCTCACCCAGTAATTGAAGTGTAAGAACTTTATCAGAGACCGTTTCAATAGGTGTTTTTAAGTCACTAATTTCAGGCTTATTTATTGTAGTAGGTACAAGCGTTTTAGTACTTGATGGACTTGTTGTAGCAACAATGTTTTTAGCATTCTTGACTAGAGGGTTAGTTCCATTTTTGATTTCTAATAAAGTCGCTATACCATCATTATCATCATCCGAATCTACGGCATCTATTTTTCCGTCTTTATCAGTATCTTGTAGGTCATTAATTGAACCACCTGCAACTTCTTTTGCGTCATCAAGACCATCTCCATCCGTATCGGTAGATAAAGGATTAGTACCTATTTCAGATTCAAAACGGGTATCTAAATTATCATTATCATCATCAGGATCTAGAATGTTTATAATGCCATCGCCATCAGTATCAAGCGGCTTTTCTACATTATCTCCTAACTCCTCGTTATCGTTGATTCCATCATCATCCGAATCTACATTTTTGGGGTCACTGTGTAATTCTTTCTCAATTAAGTCAGTTAAGCCATCACCATCATGGTCAAGTATCTCTTCTGTATCTAAAGCATCAATTATGCCGTCTTTATCGGTATCAAGCGGTTTATCAAGTAGGTCACCTATCTCTTGTAAATCACTAATTCCATCGCTATCACTATCGGCAAGTAGTGGATTTATTCCGAGTAGTATTTCATTAATAGTCTCAATTCCATCAGCGTCATCATCGGTATCTAAAGCATCAATGATTCCATCACTATCAGTATCAAGAGGCTGGAGTGCATTTTTCCCTAACTCTTCGATGTCGTTAATTCCATCGTCATCAGTATCGGCGACCAGAGGGCTAGTACCTATTTTCACTTCTAGTCTGGTGGCAAGACCATCATTATCATCATCGTCATCAAGGGCATCGATAGTTCCATCACTATCAGAGTCAAGGGGTTGTTTTAGATTGGTTCCAACTTCTTGATTATCTGGAATAGTATCTCCATCACTGTCAGTATTGTTAGGGTCCGTCTTTAATGCTAGTTCTTCCTTATCGCTCAGACCATCCCCATCGGTATCTTTAGGTAAACTTTTATTAGTTATTGTATTGTTACCACCAGATTTAATAGTGCTTGTCGAGCTTACATCAGGCATTGATAATGGAACAATTGGAGAAGCTTTTTCGGGGTTATCTTGTTTACTGATGATAAGTGGAGTTTTACTTTCACAAGTGTTTTTAATGCGGCAGGCGTAATACCACCAACTCCCAACAGACCAGAGTGCGATAGCTATCAGGGTTAGCAATATTGAAAGAATATGGGTACTCTTCTTCATGAAAATTTCAGATCCTTATTTTATCTATATTTACTATTTTCTTTTTAGTGCTAAAAGATCAAAGAAAGTTAAATAAGCCTTTTGAAGGGGTGACTTACTTATCTAGTAATTTAGTTAACATTCGAGAGTGTATAACATAACCTAATTTGTATGCTATACAGCTCACGAAAATGATAAAAATTTAAGCAAATAATGGGTAATTAAACCATGCGATAAGACAAAAGGTTTGTTTATTGAATTAGACGGTATTGATAATTATGAAGCAGAAGACGAGTCGTTAGATTCATTACATCCAGAACACCTAGATGAAAGCTTGTAAATCCAAAAACTTAAGCCCATCGTGAGTAACACTGATAATGCAAAAGCATAAAGTCCATAATGCACTTCCACTTTTGCCAATACACCTAATTTGACGGAAACAAGCAGCAAAGCTACAACAAAAACATCAAGCATTGACCATTTACCTATCGTCTCAATGAAATGTAACGTCCTATCTAAAAGTGAGTTTTTTGCATAAGCCATATTAAGGATAAGTAGTAAACTGGTTATTTTAAGTATAGGTACACATAAGCTGAAGAGTGTAATAATCACAAAGAGGAACCATTCTTTTTGTAAGAATAATTCCTTAACGGTAGATAGGAGTGAAACTGTATTTTCAAAGAAATACATTTTTTCAAGCGTTAGTAATGGTGCTGTTAATCCAATAACAAGACTAGCTAAAGCACCTAATAATAAGATATTGATGACAATAGCCTGTTTAGGAAAACATTGAATGAGTGAGCGCATAAATCCTTTATGGTTTTATTAAAAGCTACTTAAAGACCTTTTTACTCATCACTGATTCGTGCAAAGGTTCATTAATGATGATGTTTTTTAATCGTTTTTCAAGTGAGTTATTATCTTCATTTTCCGCCTCAATCAGTGAAAATATCAGCCGATTTTTCTTTCGCCACTGACTTGTGCAAAGGTCTCCTAGTACCTATTTATACAATTCGTTATAATCGCCTCCCAATAAATTACTTATTCTTTTACTAATAAATGGATTTCTTAGCACTTTTTACAATCGGTCAACTCGTAGCTATAGGGCTTATTTTCATTTGGACGGGGTTCGTTCGTTCGGGAATTGGCTTTGGTGGTGCAGCACTAGGGTTACCCTTACTTCTTTTAGTTGATGATAAACCTCTTATATTCTTACCTATAATAGGTACGCACCTTCTTATTTTTACATCGTTAACACTGTTTAGCCATATCCACAATGTTAATTGGCCTGTGGTGTGGCGGGTAATGGCTGTCATCATTATTCCTAAGATAGCAGGCTTAATAGGCTTGTTTAGTTTTCCAAGCATATGGGTGGTTATTGCGGTATTTTCTATAACACTTTTTTATGGGATAACGTGGGTGTTTGACTATAAAATAAAAAGTAACTCCAAACTCGTTGATAATATTTTATTGGTGCTTGGGGGGTATGTTAGTGGAACATCATTAATAGGTGCGCCACTGATTGCTGCAGTTGTAGCCAAGCAAGTTACTCGAGTTCAGTTACGTGAGACTTTATTTATTTTGTGGATTATTCTCGTTACTTTTAAGATGGGTGCATTTGTTGTTTATGATGTAGAGCTACAATGGAGGTTCAGCCTGGTATTGTTACCTTTAGTGGCAATAGGACACGTTTTAGGTTTAAAAGCACATGCCTATTTATTACAAACAGAAAGTACCACTTTTCATCGCTATTTAGGAGTCTCTCTGATTGTTGTATCATTGGCGGGTTTACTAAAGTACTTATTGGAGTGAGTAGAACCCATGACATCCCGTTCATCAGCATCCTTTAAAGCTATTCATCATTCTAGTATGATTATTTCCGATCTTGAACAGTCACTTGTTTTTTATTGTGATGTTTTAGGTTTAGTGAAAGATAACTCTAGACCTGAATTTAAGTTTATTGGTGCGTGGTTAAATGTTAACGATAATCAACAAATTCACTTACTGCAAATTGAGAACCCTGACCCTGCAGTACGTCCTGAGCACGGTGGGCGAGATCGACATACAGCGCTGATTGCAAATAATATTAGTCAAATTGAAACGCGTTTGAACGCTGCTGATATTAACTATACAAAAAGTCAGTCAGGTCGTTCTGCTCTATTTTGTCGGGATCCAGATGGAAATACCTTGGAAATTATGGGATGAGAAAAGTTAATAAAAAGAATGACGAAAATGCTGAAAACAGCGACTTTATAAAAGCATTTAAAGGAAAACTCTTTGGTGTATTACGGTGGAAACAACTTGATGATTTATGGGATATAGTAAAACATGATAAGGTAGAAGGTTGGTATCTTTATGCTATTGGTGAGCCAATACCGACAGAGAAAACCAAGGGGGAAAGGTTAAATATGTTCATTGATGAAATAAATGGGCTACTTCGTCGGGAGCATAAAGAAGATTACTGCGGTGTTGTTTACACTGATAACCTTAACTCACCGCGTCTTATTAAAGTATTTGACCCAAATAATTTAGGCACATCGTGCAGTATAGCAACAGAAGCACCATTACCATCTTGGGTCATTTGTAAAATGAAACCTGAAGAGTTATCAAAAAATACGGTGCAAACAGCGAGTAGACGGCGGTGGTGGCAAGGTATTTTTAACTAGAGACTTTTTTGAATCAGATAGTAGTGCAAGCTTAATGCCATTGATTTAATAAAGATATTTATTAACCGTTGAATCTAGTGATTTTTTTGGAATAGACATGAATAAATTTTTATTGTTTTCATTAATACTTTTATTGGGAGTACTGGCTTTTGGAATAGGCCTTTTTTCAAATGATAAGTCGGCAACACTCTCTCAATATGTCCCAGACTCTGTGGGTCAATTATTTTCTAAAACAACTGATAATAAAACACCTCAGGATAGTAATAGTTTAAATAAACAATCCTTTCCAGCGTTAGTGATGCCTGATTACTCAAAAAGTAATGTTGTGGGTAATAAAACAGAAAAAATAGAAACCCGTAAGCCAGCTTCTGAAGGGATTGGTGGAATATCAGGTGCCATAATAAAAGAACTTCAGCAAGAATTTACGCCTGATGTGAACAGTAAATCGCTTCAAGGAATTAAATCAAACATGGTACAAGTAGATGCCGAAAGTAAACTATTGAAAGTTAAGCTTGATGCATTATCAACGGAGTTTAATAATCGAAGTGCTGTACTCGATCAAATTGAAAAACAAATTAAAAAATTAAATAATTAAAAGTTGATAATCAGCTCATCCCTCGTAGACACCCTGTCATTATTTCGAGTAGAATACACGCCAATGTGATTAGGCGTTTTACTAAAATTGACTAATCCAGATAAAACAATGAATGGTTGAAAAAGTCATTCGTTTTTTGTGTGTATAGATATATGTACCTTTGATATCCCCCAGCCGTATTTTTTAATACGGTCATTATCAAGGTAAAAGGGAGTAAAGCTTGAAAAAGAGCGCAATCTTAGTACTTGAAGATGGCAGTATCTTCTACGGTCAATCTATTGGCTATAAGGGCACCAGTGTTGGTGAAGTGGTTTTTAATACTTCATTAACAGGGTATCAAGAAATCCTCACTGATCCATCCTATGCTCAGCAGATTATTACCCTGACTTACCCGCATATTGGTAGTACCGGTATAAATAAAGAAGACGAAGAAGCGGATACCATATTTGCTTCAGGTCTGGTGGTTAAAGATGTTCCTAGTCTCGTCAGTAATTGGCGGTCAGAAGAGTCATTACCTGATTATTTAAGCCGTAAAAAAATCGTTGCGATTGCCGATATTGATACTCGCCGTTTAACTCGAATATTGCGAGAAAAAGGTGCTCAACGTGGTTGTATCTTTGCAGGTATTGTAGAAGATAGCACCATTGAACTGGCTAAAAATGAGATCACTACTTTCCCTGGTTTAAAGGGAATGGACTTAGCCAAAGTCGTATCAACAAAGTCAGCCTACACGTGGAATGAACACACATGGGAATTAGGCAAAGACAACTTCACAAGTTTAAGTAAGGAAGATGCTAAGTATCATGTTGTTGCCTATGACTTTGGTATTAAGAAAAACATCTTACGTATGATGGTGGATCGCGGTTGCCGTGTTACTGTTGTTCCAGCGCAAACCCCCGCTGCTGATGTATTAGCGATGCGCCCCGATGGTGTGTTTTTATCCAATGGGCCAGGTGACCCAGAACCGTGTGATTATGCGATTCAGGCGATTAAAGAAGTTCTTGATAAAAAAGTACCTATTTTCGGTATTTGTTTAGGGCATCAATTATTGGCTTTAGCCAGCGGTGCGTCTACCTTAAAAATGAAATTTGGACATCATGGCGCAAACCATCCTGTACAAGATCTTGATACTAAAAAAGTGATGATTACCAGCCAGAACCATGGCTTTGCCGTCGATGAAAGCACATTGCCTGATAATTTGGTTACCACCCACAAATCATTATTTGATGATAGTTTACAAGGCGTTAAACGCACCGATGTGCCTGCCTATAGTTTTCAGGGTCATCCAGAAGCTAGCCCCGGACCACATGATATTGCCCCCATCTTTGATGACTTCATAGATTTAATGATAGATAACATGGAGGTGAAATAATGCCTAAGCGTACCGACATAAAAAGTATTCTAATTATTGGTGCTGGTCCGATTGTTATCGGTCAAGCATGTGAGTTTGACTACTCTGGCGCACAAGCGTGTAAGGCTCTGCGTGAAGAAGGCTATCGTGTGATTTTGGTTAACTCAAATCCTGCCACTATTATGACTGACCCTGAAATGTCTGATGCTACCTACATCGAGCCTATTCAATGGGAGACTGTCGCCACCATTATTGAAAAAGAACGTCCTGATGTCTTACTCCCTACCATGGGTGGTCAAACGGCACTGAACTGTGCCTTAGACCTTGATCGAGAAGGTGTACTAGAAAAGTACGGCATCGAAATGATCGGTGCTAAAAAAGAAGCCATTGATATGGCAGAAGATCGTGAGAAGTTTCGCGTAGCGATGGAAGAGATCGGCTATGATTCTGCACGCTCTGGCGTTGCACACAGCATGGAAGAAGCACACCAAGTCCAAAAAGGCTTAGGCTTCCCGACGATTATTCGTCCCTCATTTACGATGGGTGGCTCGGGCGGTGGTATCGCCTACAATATGGATGAATTTGAAGAAATCGTCGCGCGCGGTTTAGATTTTTCACCCACCAGCGAAGTTTTATTAGAAGAGTCACTGCTCGGTTGGAAAGAGTACGAGATGGAAGTGGTGCGTGACCAAGCGGACAACTGTATTATTATTTGTGCGATTGAAAACCTCGATCCAATGGGAATTCACACTGGCGATGCTATTACAGTTGCCCCCGCACAAACACTGACTGATAAAGAATATCAAATTATGCGTAACGCTTCTTTAGCGATATTACGTAAAATAGGGGTTGAAACAGGCGGTTCTAATGTTCAATTCTCTATTAACCCCAAAGATGGGCGCATGGTGATTATTGAAATGAATCCGCGTGTTTCGCGTTCATCAGCTTTGGCATCAAAAGCAACCGGTTTCCCGATTGCTAAAATTGCGGCAAAACTGGCGGTTGGTTACACTTTGGATGAGTTACAAAATGATATTACGGGTGGCGCAACTCCTGCATCGTTTGAACCATCAATCGACTATGTAGTGACTAAAATTCCGCGTTTTACCTTTGAGAAGTTCCCACAAGCTGATTCGCGTTTAACTACGCAAATGAAATCAGTGGGCGAGGTGATGGCGATGGGTCGTACCTTCCAAGAGTCATTTCAAAAAGCACTTCGTGGACTAGAAATTGATATTGACGGCATGGACGAGCGTGTAGATTTAAGTGCCAGTGATGCTAAAGATATTTTGCGCCAAGAGCTTACCGAAGCAGGGCCTGAACGTATTTTATACGTGGGCGATGCTTTCCGTTTTGGCATGAGTCAGGAAGACTTATTTGACTTAACTTCGATTGATCCTTGGTTCTTAAATCAAATTGAAGAACTGATCATCATGGAAAATAAGCTAAAAGGTACTTTGCCTAACA
>JAZGFW010000071.1:0-3229 GCA_036479895.1 Cocleimonas sp.
CGTAAGCTCACCGTCAGCTTCTGCAATTTTCATCACCGCTAATGCTTCAACTTTTCCATCAGGGTTAATCACAGCATTGAGGATTTTCCCTGCTCCACTATCTTTTTTTGAAGCTATTGAAGCACCAATTTCAGGTAGATCAGCCGTATCAATTAGAATGTGATACATACGACGTTTGGTTTTACCCAAGTAATTTAGTCGTGCTACAACTTCTTGTCCGGGGTAACAGCCTTTTTTAAAATCAACGCCATCAACTGCAATGAAGTTCACCATTTGAGGTATCCAAGCTTCTGAGCTGGCTTGGGTAATACTCGGAAGCCCCGAGAGAATATTTAAATAATCCCAATGATTATCAGCTGCAGTTTGCGTTGCTTCTGATAAAGCTTGAAGCTCTTCGGTTTCAGCAAAAACTTCAAAACGTGGTTCTGCGCCTGAAAGCTCTAGAACCGTTGCGTTCTTTGGTAAAGTCTTTAGCGTATCTTTGACAGTATCGCCGGATAAACCAATATGCGCCAATGATTGTGTCGCATCTTCAATCGTCACTTTTGACATCATCACGTACATACTGAGTTTTTTTATAACATGCTCAAGCAGATCATGTGAAAGCGATAAAAAGTAGGCATCATCACGTTTGAAAATCATAAAACTAGCAATGATGCGCCCTTTAGGGGAACACCATGCACTAGTTTGAGCGCTAGTTTTAGTGACGTTACGAACATCATTTGTCAGCTGGTTTTGTAGAAATGATTCTGCATCATCACCGTGGACTTTAATCAGCCCATGGTGAGATAAATCAGAAAGGTGTGTTTCTGATGACATATTTATTTCTTATCTTCTACCTTAGCATCTTTGCTCTCCACAGCAGGAGCATTAGCTTTAGCTGGTTCAGCAGGCGCTTCTGGTAATGTGATCTTCACATCAGCTGTTTTCTTTAGCTCTTCCATATATGCCAACATTTTCTTTTGTGAGATGACGCGTTGTAACTGTGGCTTTAATGAATCCATCGTTGGGAGCTTAGCTTCACGACTGTCTTCTAGCTTGATAATATGGAATCCAAACTGTGTTTTAACCGCAGTTTTTGACACATCACCTTTTTTCATGGCTTTAACAGCATCCGCAAAAGCAGGAACCATCGTTTGAGATTTAAACCAACCTAATGAACCACCATTAGAACCAGAAGGTCCTGTTGATTTTTCTTTTGCAAGTTTTTCAAAATCTGCACCACCGTCTAATTCTTTGATGATTGCCTTTGCTTCGTCTTCAGTCTTAACCAAAATATGGCGTGCATTGAACTCTTGGCTAGCAAGCTTTGTCACACGTTCATCGTAAGAAGCTTTTAGCTCTTCGTCAGTCGTCTTAAAAGATTCAACTTTTTCTTTAGTCCATGTTTTTAGCAGTACATTGCGCGTAAAATCAGCAATGGCTTTTTTAGAAACTGGACGTTCAAGAATGTCGCTTTTCTTTGCCTCTTGAAGTGCAATCTCTGTTGCTACTAAATCATCAATCGCTGCTTGTTGGTCAGCTTTTCCAGACTTTTTTAAGATCGCCATATAGCCATCTAAAGTGCTTTTCATTATGTTATCGCCGTTTACTGTCGCAATTACTGAGTCTTCAGTCATTGTTGTAGTAGTGCCAGCGGGCATTTCTTTTTTGCTATGGCCATCGGCATAAACAGCGCTAGTTCCAAGCATTACGCTCATAATTGAAGTTGCTAGTATTTTTTTGTTGAACATGCTTTTTCCCTTTTAAAAATAATTTATTTTAGATGTATCTAAAGATGATGGTTATGGAAATACCTTTTTAAAGGGTTTAACCATAACTTTTTTATAAACGCCCGCCTTAACATAAGGATCGGCATCCGCCCACTGCTGTGCGGATTCTATCGAATCAAACTCCGCCACAATCAGACTACCCGTAAAACCATTAGTTCCCGGATCTTCGCTATCAATAGCAGGGTGTGGGCCAGCGATAACAATACGACCTGCATCAACTAGTGTTTGCAAGCGTGCAATATGATCTGGACGAGCGCCCATTCTTTTCTCAAGGCTATTTTCAATATCCTCTGCAATTATTGCATAAAGCATTAGGCGTCTTTCTCCTTATTTTGTTCATTTTCTGCCGCATTGTCTTCGGCTTTTTCAACAATATCATCATCAATAATGGCATGTTTAGTGATGTATATACCTTGCACAATCATAAAAGCGAAGGTTAAACCAAGAATGCCAAATAATTTAAAGTCTACCCAGTTTTTATCATCAACACCTGCATAGTGAAACGCAACGATATAATTAAGCACACCAATAAAAATGAAGAAAGCTCCCCAGCTATAGGTTAGTACTTTCCAAATATTATTAGGGACTTTAATAGCGTGAGACATCATGCGTTCGATCAACGTTTTTTTGCCTATAAAAAGGCTGCCCAATAATACACTCGCAAAAATCCAATTAAAGAC
The DNA here is from genome assembly GCA_036479895.1 of Cocleimonas sp. Taxonomy (GTDB): domain Bacteria; phylum Pseudomonadota; class Gammaproteobacteria; order Thiotrichales; family Thiotrichaceae; genus Cocleimonas. Next base: position 2,453 of record JAZGFW010000071.1, read on the forward strand.
ACTAACCTTCCACTTAATAAAATCAGGGTCGCGGGATACCACGGTAATACTGCCAAATATGACTAAAATTACTAGCGATATAAGGTGCATTTTTTCAAGCTTTTTGTACGTTAGCCAATGCAATATATTTTGTAAAATTGTTGCAATAATGATTACAAGCGTAGCAAAGATAATGGCATGCTTCGGGTTGCTTTGCTCTAAAGCGACTCCGGGGATTTGGTTGCCCGCATCAATCAGCGCGGGGGGGAAATCACCAAAAAATTTATAGGCTATAAAAAAGAAAACAACGGGTAAAAAATCGAACAAAAACTTCATAGGATATTAATCTGTGGGTACTGTAGAATAGCGCATTTTAGCGTGATACTGCTTTGCTTAATAGTTATTTATTATGAGTCAATATTTTGAAATTCACCCAGACAATCCGCAAAAGCGACTTATTCAACAAGCGGTTGAGATCATTAATAAAAGTGGCGTGGTAATTTACCCGACAGATTCAAGCTATGCCATTGGTTGTCATTTAGGTAATAAAAAAGCAGTAGATAAAATCCGTATGATTCGCCAATTGGATAAAGAACATAATTTCACCTTGGTATGCCGTGATTTATCTGAAATTTCACAATATGCGGCTGTCGATAATATCAATTACCGTTTAATGAAAGCACTCACACCCGGCCCCTATACTTTCATCATGCAAGCCAGTCGGGATGTACCCAAACGCTTATTAAATCCAAAGCGTAAAACCATCGGGGTACGCGTACCTGACAATGAAGTTTGCGC
>JAZGFW010000072.1:0-4565 GCA_036479895.1 Cocleimonas sp.
ATTAATTCTAATTTTGAGTTTCCTACAAAGCGTATCACGGTAAACTTAGCCCCCGCTGATACTCCTAAAGACGGAGGGCGTTTTGACTTGCCTATAGCGTTAGGCATTTTGGCCGCATCGGGGCAAATCCCTACACAAACGCTCACTCAATATGAATTTATTGGCGAGCTATCACTGGCAGGAAAGCTTCGGCCTGTTAATGCCGTTTTACCTACAGCTTATGCCACATTAAAAACTAATCGCACGCTAATTCTTCCCATTGAAAATGCCGATGAAGCTAGTTTAATTAAAGATTTAGAAGTACTTGCGTGTAATCATTTATTGCAGATATGTAATCATCTTGCCGACACAGAAAAATTATTACCCTACCAATCAAGCATTGCTGCCTTTAAACCAAAATATGATGCTGACTTAAGCGATGTTAAGGGGCAGTTTCAAGCCAAGCGTGCTTTAGAAGTTGCAGCTGCTGGCGGGCATAATTTAATAATGGTGGGCCCACCCGGTACCGGTAAAACAATGTTAGCCACAAGACTAGCAACCATTTTACCCCCAATGACTCAGGGCGAAGCTTTAGAGTCAGCCACCATTGCATCTATTAGCGATCAAGGCTTTAGCGTAAAAAACTGGGGCTTAAGACCCGTGCGTGACCCGCATCATACATCCTCAGGCGTAGCATTAGTGGGTGGAGGGTCAAAAGTAAGACCGGGTGAAATTTCCTTAGCGCACAACGGTATTTTATTTCTTGATGAGTTAATTGAGTTTGATAGAAAAGTACTCGATGTACTCAGAGAGCCTTTAGAAACAGGGAAAATTACTATCTCCCGCGCTGCTCGCCAAGCGACTTACCCTGCTGATTTCCAATTAATTGCGGCGATGAACCCCTGTCCACAGGGATTGGATTGTGACTTCAAAAGCAACTGCCAATGCTCACAAGAGCAACAACGACGTTATCGCTCAAAACTTTCGGCACCGTTCTTAGATAGAATTGATCTACAAATAAATGTACTACGTTTACCCCATGCAGACTTAAAGAAACCTTCTACAGGCGAAAGCAGTGAAATTGTTCGTCAAAGAGTAATCAAAGCAAGAGATATTCAATTAGATCGGCAGGGCAAGTCGAATCGCTTTTTAAGCAATAAAGAAATTGAAGTTTACTGTAAATTAAACGCATCAGATGAAGCGTTGCTGGCACAAATAATTGAGAAATTTAGGCTCTCGGCAAGAGCCTATCACCGAATTTTAAAAGTCGCTCGGACCATTGCAGACTTAGCACAAAACAACGAAATACAAACTGCTCATATAAGTGAGGCGGTATCCTATCGAGCAATGGATCAAGCAAGATGATCAGGCTTAAGATCACGCTAGTATTACTCATCATTTTACAGCAAATCTTAAGTACCTCTATTGTTCATGCGAAACAAAAAATAACCGTAAGCCTCACACAATCTGCTCAGCAGGTTTGGCAACGACAACAAGTTTTAATTACCCTTAAAGTTCAAACGGATGACCCTTTCTCACGCTTAGAAGTAGACGATTTTAGCAAGCAGGGTTTTAGCATAACCCCTTTTGAGCAACAACGAACTGAATTAAATCAACAAACTACACTAACGTTAATATGGGCAGTTTTCCCTTTTGTTTCAGGGCAGCACACAATAGAACTTCCTCGAATTCGCTATCGCCCAAACAGTGGGCGAATTCAAACGTTAAAGCTTCAAGACCTATCCTTACAAATCAGAAAATTACCTATTTATGTTCCACCGACGATGCCTGTAGGGAAAATTAGTCTGCAAAGTAAATGGAGTGAGAGCTGGCTCGTTACTACAAAAAATCTGCTTGAATGGCAGATTACATTGATCGGTAAACAACTTGCAAAACAGACTATGCCCCCACTTTCAAGGCAGCTAGTTAGCAACAAATCATTTGAAATATTACCGCTACAGACTATTAATAAGGCTCTGCAATCAGAGGACGGTATTACCCATCAACGAAGCTATACGATTCCATTAAAAGCGATTAAAAATGGCCTGCTAAATCTGCCTACACTTGAAGTTCAGTATTTCGAACCAACTACTGGGACATTACAAACAACACGCTTATCTCCACCCTTTGTACTTTCAATCAATAAATTGATACTTGGAATTCTATTGTCACTGATACTGATAGCCGCAGTGGTGTTACTTTTTTATGTCATCAAAGTACTCAAACATTCTTTAAAAAAATCAGCAAAAAGAAAACTAGCTTTACAGCAACTTAAACAAGCAACTTCTTACTCACAAATAAAGAACGCTTTAAATCAACTTGCCTTGGCCAAAGGTTGGGAAGAAAATTTATCACTCTTACAGTTCACACATCACTGGGAAGGAAAGTCTAGGAATACACTTTTAACCGATACAATTAATACTTTGCAGTCCCAGCAATTTTCAAAAGCGAGCAATAAAGAAATTAAAAATATCGCTCAAAAGTTGTGGAAAATACTAATAGAGAAGTCATAAGAGTAATACTTTACTATAGTCTCTGCATGAGTTTATCAAATGACATCGCCAAAAAAATCCTGCAAGGCTTTGATTATCACTTTAAGGTATTTAGTGAAATAACTATTGGCGCTCAACAACGCTTTGAAACAGCAGATTGGAAAGCAGAACGTAGCAATGCTCGTCAGCGTGTTCAATTTTATGATACGCGCGTATTTGAAGCAATTGAGACTTTACATAGCACTTATGACTTACTTCCTTTTGATAACAATAATTGGGCAGAAATTAAGTCTGAATTTATTCTATTACTGCAAGATCATCAACAGCCTGAGTTAGCAGAAACCTTTTATAATTCACTCTTTTGTCGCGTATTTGATCGAGAGTATTATGTTAATGATTACATCTTTGTTCGTAGTGCTGTTTCAACCGATTTTATACAGTCTGATATCCCAACCTATCAAGCCTATTATCCAGCAAAACAAGGATTTTTTACTTCGATTGAAAATGTTTTAAGGCAGTCTGCTCTTTCCATACCGTTTGAAAATATTAAACGCGATAGCAGGCATATTGTCTGTTCTATCTGCAAAGTATTTAAAAAAGGAAACCGTACAGCAGAGCTAAACTTTCAGTATCAAGTTATCAACGCTTTATTTTACAGAAATAAAGCAGCATACATTGTTGGCAAAGCCATCAATGGTCACGATGAGTATCCCTTTGCCATAGCCCTACTCAATAATGAGCAAGGTGCAATATATGTTGATGCTTTGTTAGTTGGCGAGGATTCACTCTCCCAACTATTTGGTTTTTCATATGCCTATTTTATGGTATCGCATCCTGTGCCATCGGCTATTGTGCGCTTCTTACACGGCTTGATGCCACGACGAAAAATTGAAAGTTTATATTCTGCTATTGGTTTTCATAAACAAGGAAAAACGGATTTCTACCGTGCTTTTTTACATCACCTTGATTATTCTGATGATGATTTAATCCTTGCCCCCGGTATTGCCGGCATGGTTATGTCTGTCTTTACGCTGCCTTCATACCCCTATGTTTTTAAAATTATTCGCGACTATTTTGCCCCACCTAAAGAAATGACACGGGAACAAGTCGCAGAAAAATATCAACTCGTAAAGCAACATGATCGTGTAGGCAGAATGGCGGATATGCTGGAGTTTTCAAAGGTCATACTACCTCTTAAGCGATTCACGCCAGAGTTATTAGTTGATCTAAAAAGCACCTGTGAAAGTAGCCTGAGCTTTGTAACAAATGCTCAGGGTGAAGAGCAGTTAATGTTAGAGCATGTCTATATCGAACGACGCATGATACCGCTCAATATGGAATTAGAAATAGCCAGAAATAAACAAGACAATGAACGAATAGAAAGTTTGATAAAATCGTACGGAGATGCCATTAAAGAGTTGTCTGCAGCCAATATTTTCCCAGGGGATTTACTCTACAAAAACTTTGGAGTCACTCGTTTAGGGCGTGTGGTTTTTTATGATTATGACGAGATTGTTTACTTAACGGACTGTAATTTTAGAACCAAACCTAAACCCAAAAACAATCAAGAACTAATGTCAGCAACTCCTTGGTACAGTGTTGCACCTAATGATATTTTCCCTGAGGAATTTGCTAGTTTCTTGTTCGGCAGTGACATAATTAAAAAATATTTTTTACGCCATCACGCTGACCTTCTGGATGCTGACACTTGGATAAAGAAACAAGAAAATATTAAGAACGGCATTTATGAAGATGTGTTTCCTTACCCCGAAAAATTTCGTTTACTTCGTCGTTGTGCCAAAAATTTGAAGTAAAGATAATTGGGTAAGTTTCTTATACTATTAAACTGCTGACCTGATATATGGACTTCTTCACATTCACAAATTCATCGGTTAAATCAGCAGTTTTAAAGAGCATAATTTTCCTTAATAGTTATAAATAGTTATAAATAGTTATAAATAGTTATAAATAGTTATAAATAGTATTGCTCAGATTGCTTCTATAAGCCGTCAGTTCAAGGCGGATAGATGTGAAGTTTACAAGTGTAAATGAGCATCTTTCCAACGCAGAAATGGCGGGTTATAGGAGTGAGCT